>CADCWK010000097.1 GCA_902806375.1 uncultured Thermomicrobiales bacterium | reverse complement strand
GCGCCCACCATCCCGGCCAGCGCCTCGGCGGCGTACCGGAGCGTCCGCAGACGGATGTTGCGGGCCCGGCTGTCGAGGAGACCGCGGAACACGCCGGGAAAGACCAGGGACACGTCCATCTGGTTGGCGTGGTCGGAACGCCCCGTCGCGATGACCCGTGCCCCGGCGGCGCGTGCGACGGCGGGCGTGACCTCGGGGTCTGGCACGGCCAGCGCGAAGACGATCGGGTCGTCGGCCATGCTGGCGACCATGGCCTCGTCGACGATGCTCCCGGTGCTCAGGCCGACGAAGGCGTCGGCGCCCTTGAGCATCTCGGCCAGGCTGCCGCGCCGGTCGCTCTGGTTGGTCTCCCGCGCGACATAGGCCTTGGCCCAGTGCATCCGCTCCGGCCGGTACCGGTAGATCGCGCCGGCCCGGTCGCAGACGATCACGTCCCCGAAACCGGACCGGACCAGCAGCCGCGCGACGCCGATCCCGGCGACGCCCGCGCCGCTGATCACGACGCGGGTCGTCGCCGCTGTGCGGTCGGTCACCTTGAGCGCGTTGAGCAGGGCGCCGAGCACCAGCACGGCGGTGCCGTGGTGCTGGTTGGAGAAGACCGGGATGTCGGCGGCCTTCTCGAGGTGGTCGGCGATCGTGAAGGCCGCCGGCGCCGCGATGTCGTCCAGGCAGATCGCCCCGAAGGTCGGGGCGATCGCGATCCCGGCCTGCACCGCCCGGCCGACGTCATGGCTCTCCAGGCAGATCGGGAAGGCGTCGATCCCGGCGAACGTCTTGAAGATGACGCTCTTGCCCTCCTCGATCGGCAGGGCCTCGATGCCGGTCCCGCCCTGGCTGCCGAACAGGTCGGAGCCGTCGGTCAGGATCGCGACCGTGTTGCCGCGGCACGTCAGGTCATAGGAGGACAGCGGGTCCTGCTCGATCGCCAGACAAGCCTCGGCGACGCCGGGGGTGTAAACCAGCGAAAGGACCGAGCGGTCCCGGATGGGCACCTTGCTCCGGACGCCGATCAGGCCGCGGAAGCGCCGGCGATAGGCCAGACCCTCGGCCGCCGGATCGTCCCTCGCCGCCGCGTCGTCGACCTGATCGACCGCCGAGTCGATCGTCGGCACGGCCGGGGTGTCCACGGCGTCCTCCTCGAGGGCACCGACGGCTTCCAGCGCCTCGAAGCTGCTGGTGGGGTCCGTTGTGCCGGGCGTGTGGCTGGTCATGGTGTTGGCCGACCCGGTATCGACGGGCCGACCATCCTGTTCAGAGTGCACGTCTGGGCATCCTTGCTTCTCGTCGGAACGTCGCTGCCCGGAAGCCTAGCAGGTCAGCCCGTTGGCACGACCCGCCACCCCTCAGGACACGCATGTCACCACCGGTGCCGTGACCGATGGATCCCGGTGTACCTGTTGCGTCGCTGTCCAAGCGAGACCAGCGTCGCTGATGTCTAGATTGGATCGGCTCAGCTGCACGGGTGGGTGACCGTGGCGGGCAGGAGGGGGCCGGAGCAGGCGCACGGCACTTTTCTAAGGCGGGCGGACGTAGGAGGGATGGGTGAGCGGTCTTCCGTCATCCCGGAGGTGTGCCTCGACGGACGCTGATCGACACGGTCGACTCCAGTTCCTGTCTGGTCCACCCAGACACCGACGACGCCCAACCACGTCCCGGGACGTGTCCGGGATGACCTCCCTCCCAGGCGACACGTCCGGACGGGTACCGGGATCGAGGGATTCCGGATCTCGGATCGCCTGGAGGCAACGGTGTTTCAAGCCTCTCGACGCCGTCCCGGTGGTTCTGTCCAGGCGCCGGCACGGTGTGTTCCCGCGGTCTGAACCGGCCCACTAACGGGCTGTAAGCGGGGCAGACAACCTGCTATACTGCTTCGGTTGCGCCACACAGCTGGTGCCTTCCCCTCGACAGTTCTCTGACTGCTGGCCATGCCCGAGTGCATGGTGACCGGGTGGCACTCGCCCCATGGGAACCGCGACCAGCGGCGTCGCGAGCAGCGCTCAGCCCTCCTGCCGGCCCGGCGCTGATCGACCCCCACCTTCGGGGGATCACATGCTCCGCCCATCTCGCGGATGCCGCCGACCGAACCACTCTTGCCCGTAACGGACCACGTCGCATTCGTCCCCCCATCACCTGCGCGCGCGTGCCGTCTGCTGCCGGCTCTCAGGCGTCCCAACGCCATGAAAAGGAACCACCATGCCCGCATCGCGGACAGCAGTTCGGCCTGCGCCGGAGACTGACGTGGACGACACCACGACGACCAACGAGACCACCACGGAGAATGGCACCATCGAACCGATCACCAGTGACGCGGTCGCCCAGATCGACCTCGGCGGCACCGAGGTTCCCGTCGTCGACGGCGAGCCGACCGCGACCCCAGCCGTCGACGGCGGCGCTGAGGCCGTCGCCCCCGTCGTGACCGACGAGGACGCCGCCCCGCCGAAGAAGAAGCCGGCCAAGCCCCGCGCCAGCCGGGCCAAGGCCAAGGAGCCGGTCGCCCAGGCCGCCACTGACGAAGCGGTGGCCGAGCAGCCGCTGACCGCGCCCGATACCGGGGAGACGGTCCTCGAGACGGCCGATGTGCCTGCCCACGAGACCGATCTGACGGCGACCACGGCGAACACCTCCACCGTGGCTGCTGACCAGCCCATCGTCCCGGACAGCGACACAGCCTCGACTGACGCGGACGCCGACGCCAGCGATGAGCCGGCCACGCCGTCCCGCGCGACCACCAACGGCACGGTCGCGGAGACGGCGTCAGCCGAGCCGACCGCCGACGAGGTCGAGAACGAGCCCGCCGCCGAAGCGGCCCATGTCGTCGCTGGTCCGCGCGGTTCGACGGACACCACCGGTGACGCCCACGCGCGTCGGAGTGACGACGATTCCGACGAGCCGTCCGTCACCTTCGAGGATCTGGGCCTGACCGGCGCGCTGCTGACGTCCCTCCGCGAGGTCGGCTACGAGGCCCCGAGCCCGATCCAGGTCGCGACGATCCCGGACTTGCTCGCCGGACGCGACGTGATCGCCCAGGCGCAGACAGGCTCGGGCAAGACTGCCGCCTTCGGCCTGCCGATCATCGAGCAGATCGACCCGTCCGATCGCCACGTCCAGGCGCTGATCCTGTGCCCGACCCGCGAGCTGGCCATCCAGGTCGCCGAGGCGCTGCACAAGTACGGCAAGCACAAGGAAGTCCAGACGCTGCCGATCTACGGTGGCCAGGCCTACGAGCGCCAGCTCCGCGGACTCCAGCGGGGTGTCCAGATCGTCGTCGGGACGCCGGGCCGCGTCATGGACCACATGCGTCGTGGGTCCCTGTCCCTCGAGTACACCCGCTACTTCGTCCTCGACGAGGCCGATGAGATGCTCGACATGGGCTTCATCGACGACGTCGACTGGATCCTGAGCCAGATCCCCGGCGCCCGGCAGATGTCGCTGTTCTCCGCGACCATGCCGCCCCGGATCGCCGACCTCGCCCGGACCCACATGAAGGACCCGGCCCGGATCACGGTCCGCGGCAAGGAGGTGACCGTCTCGACGATCACCCAGAGCGCCTACGAGGTGCCGCGTTCCCGCAAGGTGGACGTCCTGAACCGGATCCTGGACGCCGAAGAGCCGCAGAGCGCGATGATCTTCTGCCGGACCAAGAACGGCGTCGACGAGCTGGGCGAGGCCCTGCTGGCCCGTGGCTACGCGGTGGAGACGCTCCATGGCGACCTGTCCCAGGCCCAGCGCGACCGCGTCATGCGGCGCTTCCGGGCCGGGCAGGCCGAGATCCTGATCGCGACCGACGTCGCGGCCCGCGGACTTGACATCCCGGACGTCAGCCACGTCATCAACTTCGACATCCCGGAGAGCACCGAGGCCTACGTCCACCGCGTCGGCCGGACGGGCCGCGCCGGCAAGGCCGGTGAGGCGATCACGCTCGTATCGCCCCGCGAGCTGCGCTGGCTGCGGCAGATCGAGCGCGCCACCAAGGGCAAGATCGACCTCCGCAAGCTGCCGACACTGACCGACGTGGCCGATCGTCGCCGCGAGGCGATGAAGACCATCATCACCGACACGCTGCGCGACGAGTCCAACTACGAGCCGTACCTCGAAGTGGTCGAGCAGCTGGCCGAGGACCAGGACATGTCTGCCATCGCGGCGGCCGTCCTGAAGCTCTACGCCGACGAGACCGGCCGCGGTTCGATCGTCGACCAGGCCGAGGACGACCTCGCGACCTTCGGGACCGCCCCACGCGGCGCCCGGGGCGAGCAGGGCATGACCCGGCTCTTCCTGAACATCGGCCGTGCCCAGGGCATCCGCCCGCAGGACATCGTCGGTGCCATCGCCAACGAGGCCAACATCCCGGGCCGCAGCATCGGGGCGATCGACATCCTCGACGCGTCGACGTTCGTCGACGTGCCGACGGCCAGCGTCGAGGCCGTCCTCCAGGCGATGTCGACCATCCGGATGAAGGGCCGGCCGGTGACGGCCGAGGTCTCCAACGAGCCGCCCCGGACGGGCGAGCGCGGTGGTGAGCGTGGTGGAGACTTCGGTGGCCGGCCGGATCGCGGCGGTGGCCGCCCCTTCGGCGGCGACCGTGGTCCGCGCCAGTTCCGTGGTGGCGGCGACCGGGGTGGACCCGGCGGCCGGGGACCGGGCGGCGACCGGGGCGGCTTCGGGCCGCGCCCGGACCGTGGACCCCGTGACGGCCAGTTCGGCTTCGGCGACCGTGACGACCGCGGACCCCGCCGCGACGATGCCCCCCGGCGCTTCGATCGCGACGAGCGTGGCCCGCGCCGCGACGACGGTCCGCGCGACGATCGCCCATTCCGCCGCGACGAGCGCGAGTTCGACCGGTCGGCCGGCCCACGCCGGAACGACGGCCCCGGCGGCCCCCGCCGCTTCGATAGTGACGACCGTGGCAACCGGTCGTTCGATCGCGGACCCCGGCGCGAGCCACAGGGCCAGCAGCCCTACCGCCCGTTCCAGCGTGACGACAGCGGCGCCGGCGGCGCCTGACGCCCGTCGCTGAACACCACATGAGATCCGATCGGACCCGCCGCGACGGCACCCCGTCGCGGCGGGTCCGGTTTTCTCGCCGTCGGGCCGGCGATCAGGCATCATGGCCGGGACGCCATCGATTGGTCATAGTCTCGCGAAGCGGATGTCACACCCGTTGGCGATCATGGACCAGGCGCTGACGTGTCGAGGGGTGGAACATCGGCGAGCCGGGTCGCGACGAATGCCCGGATGCCGGTGCGCGTGACCGGTCGTTGGGGGTGAGGCAGGGATCCGTGACCGTCCCCGTGATCCGGCTCGTCCACGAGATGATGGCCGAATGGGACCGCGACTGGCGAAACCCCGTCCGGCTGCTGCTGCTTGGCCCATTCCGTCGGCAGACGATCTGGAACCTCGCCTACCTGATCTTCAGCTTCCCGCTGGGTGTCGTCTACTTTCTGCTCCTCGCCGTGTTCCTGGTTACGGGCGTCGCGCTGAGTCTGGTCATCGTCGGCCTGCCGCTGCTCCTGATCGCCGTGGCGATCGCCCGCTGGTCGAACGCGATCGAGCGGCAACTGGCGTGGCGCTGGATCGGCGTCGCGATCCCGGCTCCGCTCTCGGGTCACGGCGAGCCGCTGTCCCGTCGGGTCGGCCGCTTCGTGCGTGACCCGGTGACGTGGACCAACTTCCTGTTCCTCATCCTCAAGCTGCCGATCGGGGCCGTGCTCTGCTGGGCCATCTGGTGGATGTTCTCGGGGATCACCTACCTGCTGATGCACCCGGTCCTGACGGTATTCAGCCCGATCTACGGTGCGGGCGACCCGGTCCGGAGCGCGGTCGAGTTCGGCCTCGGGGTCGTCCTGATCCATCCCGCCCTGCACGCCGTCAATGGCGCAGCCTTCGTCTACGGCCGCTTCGCACGGCTGATGCTCGGCCCGAGCGACGCCACGCTGCGGGTCGAAGTCTCCGAGGCGGAGGCTGCCCAGGCGCGGATCAACGAGGCGAAAGCGGAGCAGAGCCGCCGGGAACTCATGGTCAACGTCTCCCACGAGCTCCGGACGCCGGTCGCCAGCATCCGGGGGCACGTGGAGTCGCTGATGATCGCGGCGGAGAACGCTGAGGGCACACCCGGCGCGACGCCGATGGACGGCGCCCACATCGTGAATTACCTCGGCATCATCCACCGGGAGACCGAGCGACTGGGTGCCCTGGTCGACGATCTGCTGGCGCTCGCCCGCTCCGAGGCTGGCGAGCTCAGCCTGACGCTCGACGAGATCGAGGCCACCGCGGTCGTCCGGGAGGTCCACGAGACGCTCGCCCCGCTGGCCTGGCGCGACCGGAGCGTGACCGTCATCGCCGAGGACGCCGGCCGGGTGCCGCCCGTGATGGCCGACCGGGACCGGCTCGCCCAGGTACTGCTCAACCTGGTCCGCAACGCCATCACGCATACGCCGGCGGGAGGGATCGTCTCGATGAGCGTCACCGAGGGCGGCCCCGGTGGGCGGCCCGATCCCGACTTCGTGACGATCACCGTCGCGGACACCGGCGCGGGGATCGCCCAGGAGGACCTGGACCGCATCTTCGAGCGGTTCTACCGCGTCGACGCCTCGCGCAACCGGGCCTCTGGCGGCTTCGGGCTCGGCCTGTCGATCGTCAAGGACCTCGTCACGGCCATGGGGGGGACGATCTCGGCGGAGAGTACGATCGGCGAGGGGAGCCACTTCTACGTGGGACTCCGGCGCGCTCAAGTCCCGACCCGGCGCAGATCGTCCGTCGCTCCACGGCCCGTCGCTACCGCCGTCCCAGGAGGGACCGCCCAATGACCCGAATCCTTGTCGTCGAGGACGATGTCGACATCTGCAACCTGATCCAGTCTCACCTCGTCCAGGAGGGGTACTCCGTCCGACAGGCCTTCGATGGCCCCTCGGCGCTGGTGGCCGTCGCGGAGGAGCGGATCGACCTGGTCATCCTGGACTGGATGTTGCCCGGTCTGGACGGCCTGACGGTCTGCCGCCGGATCCGGCAGACGCACCTGATGCCGATCATCATGCTCACGGCCCGGGGCGAGGAGATCGACCGGGTGGTCGGCCTGGAAGTCGGGGCCGATGACTACGTGACCAAGCCGTTCGGGATGCGGGAACTGATGGCGCGGGTCCGGGCGATGATGCGCCGGGTCGGGTCCGCCACACCGGTCCCGTCGCCGGTGGTCGTCGCCTCCGCGGCCGATCCGAGCGTCGTTCCGCCCGGCGTGACGGCATCCTCCACGGGTGCCGCCCTGATCGCTCACGGCGAACTGATCATCGACCCTTCGGGGCGGACCGTGACGGTCGAAGGCCAGCCGGTCGACCTGACCCGGCGCGAGTTCGACCTGCTCTCGATGCTGGCCAGCAACCCTGGCCGCGCCTTCAGCCGGGCCTACCTGCTCGAGCGGATCTGGGGCGACGAGATCGAGGTGTTCGACCGGACGGTCGACAGCCACGTCGTCCGGCTGCGGAAGAAGCTGGGCCCGGCCGGCGTACGGATCGGGACGGTCTGGGGCGTCGGCTACCGGTTCGCGGCCTGATGGACGGCAAGCCTGACCCCCTACGACCCCCTGGAGCCGAGCGCGACGTGCCGCTGGTCCGGCCCCCGTCGGCGCCACCGCCACGCTTCGACACCCGGACCGGCCGACCGGTCGCTCCCGGCGGGCTGCTGCCAGCGACCGTGGCATCCGGGGCCGGGCCGACCACGGTCCGGCCGCTGCGGCCATCGACGTTCCTCCGCGATCTGATCCTGCTCATCCTCCACCTGATCGTCTACGTGGTGATCATCGGCGGGGTGGGGTACCAGGTCCGGTTCATCGGACCCGAAAATGGGTTGGCGTATGCCGGTTTCGACGCCATCTTCTGGCCGTCATTCGCCTGGGGA
>CADCWK010000096.1 GCA_902806375.1 uncultured Thermomicrobiales bacterium | reverse complement strand
GTCGCAGCGCTGCCGGCGCTGGCCGGGACGGGGCTGCTGGCGCTGCTCGGTCTCCGGACGCTGGCGATCCTGAAGCGACCCGAGGTCATCCAGATGCTCATCGTCGACAGCGCGCGGGCGGAGGCCTACCGCCAGCACGAGGCGGCCGAGGGGGCGGACCTGCCATCGGACGCCCCGCGGGCCTGAAGACCCGCGCTCAGGGACGGCGCTGAGCGTCGCCACAGACATCAATTCGGTTGAACTGCGATCAGACCCGGGGCTCACCGCGATCGAAGGTCGCTGCCTGAAAGGCGGCCCACGAGGAGTGGACGACCAGCCGGGCGTCGCCAATGACGATCTCCCGCGGCGCATTCCCAACGGCCGTTGGCGCGAGAGACGCCTGCTTCACCAGCCGGGACGAGAGGGACAGGATCGGATTGGCGTCGGTCGCCCGGACGGGCTGGTCACCGAGCAGGCGCAGCACCTCCGGCCAGGTCGCCCAGGCGGCGCGGCGGTCCGGCTCCGGGCCGTCGCCGAAGTGGACGAGATAGCGGCCGAGGACGAACGGCACGACCCGGTGGACCCGGAACGTCCGTGCGGTCCGACGGTCGACGCGGTTGAGCAGGTCATCGGCCCCGTGCCGTTTCAGCCAGTCGAGCACACCGGCGACCTGGCGATTCGCGTACAGCACGCTGTCCCGCTGGCGGGCGATCTCGGCGGCGGAGCGGGCGAACGGGTCGTGCGACTTCAGTTCGAACACACCGAGGGTGCCCGTCTTCCGGTCGAAGACGACCGCGTCGATGTCGGTGCGGACATCGCCACCGGCCCGGCGCAGCTCGATGCGGCGTTCACTGGTCACGAAGCGTCGGTCCGGGAACAGCGCGTAGAGGTCCTGCCGGAAGACGTCCTCCCGCAGATAGGCGGCGTTGTGGTACGCCGGCGCGGCGCGGCGCCGGATCTCGTGGGCCAGGAAGAACAGGGGCTGCGTCGTCAGCCCGTGGATCGACGCGATGATCTGGTCCGGGCCGACCCGGACCAGCGGCGCGGCCGCGACGCCCGGCACGGCCGCGTGGTACGCCGCGGTCTCGCGGTCGACCGTGAACGCACTGAGGGCCGTGGCGATCACCGCCGGATCGACCGCGAGTGCCTCAGTGAGGGAGTCGACCAGGGCCGACTCGGACTGGTGCGTGCTCGTCTCGCCCCGGCCACGTATCCGGAGCGCCCGGGCGATCAATGCCGTCAGCACGTCGCGGTAGACCTGGACGGGGCACCCGTCGAGCACGGTATCGGGCGGATACCCGAACTGGTAGGCCATCGTCGCCAGGTGGGTCTCGGCCAGTCGCTGGTAGAGCGAGTCATGGGCCGGCTCGCCGGGGGCGTGGTGCGAGACCGCCGACGCGAGTTCGCGCAGTGCCGGTGCGTGGCGCGTCGCCAGCGACCCCGCCCACCAGCCGATGTCGGTCCGCTCGCGCCAGCCCGGCGGTATCCGTCTCGTCGCGACCCAGGCGTCGAGCTTCTCGTCGCCGTCCGCGACGATCCGCATGAAGCCGGTCTCGCAGTGCCCCAGGACCAGTTCGGCCTCGACCAGCCGTCCGCAATCGTCCAGGAACCGCTCCGCCCAGCCGTCCAGCCCGTTGGCGGGGGTCCGGTCCCCCGTCCCTGTGTCGGTGGTGGCCTCCAGGCAGAACTGGAGCGCCCGGTTTCCGCCGAGGTCGTCGACGCGAATGCCCGTGAGGAGATCGGGGATTGGGCCAACGGCAGGTGGACGCGTCAGCCGGTCCCGGGCACGGGTCAGGGTGAGGATGGCCGCGTGCCGATCGGACGGGACGGCCGCCCGGAGGGCGCCCTGGCGCTGGTTGATCACGTGTCGGAGGCGGTCCTGGGCGTCCATGCGCCGGACGGTGCCACAGGGACGGCCGGTTCGCAACCTGCGGCAAGATGATATGGGGACTGGCCGGAGACGACGGTGCCGCGAGTCGCAAACCACCTGACCGGGATTGGGTGAGGGAGAGCCTCCGGTCGACATCGGACTTGAAACAGCCGCGAAGGCGGTAACCCACTCGTCTGGCGGCGCTCGTCCCGGCTGTCTCCGTCGCTTGGCTCTCGTGCTGTCGGCTCAGGACCCGACTGCCGTACGCCCGACTGTCCAGATCGAGCGACGGCATCGGACCCTGCACGCCGGTTGCTCCTCGCGACCGCTACGAGGCCAGGGGGAAGCGCAGGGCGATCTGGTTGTCGTCGGGATCGACCACGCCCGCGTAGCGGATGTCGCCCCACGAGAGCGGCTCCTTGAAGCTGCCGTAGCCGGCGGCGAGGAGCGCACCATACATCGCGTCGACGTCCTCAGGGCGTTCGAAGCCGAATTCGAGCGCGATCTTCCGCTGGCCCATGCCCGGCTCGTAGTCCGGGAAGTACTGTTGGGTATAGGCGATGGTCTCCCAGTAGAAGATCTGGCCAGTGGGCAGGGGGAGCCGGAATGCCCCACCGCTGAGGTCGACGTCGGTGGGGATGTCGAGCCCGAGGCGTCGGTAGAAGTCGAACGAAGCACCGAGGTCGGCGACGTGGAGGCCGATGATGCCAAGTCCGAGCGTTCGCGGACTCGTCCCGACCACTTGTCCTTCCGGCGTACCGTCCTGTTGGCTCGCGCTCGCCCTGTCCTGCACCACGCCGGACAGAGCGAGCGAGGACGCCAGACCGCCGATCCAGGTAGCGAACGTCCGACGTGACAGCGGCCATTTCGTTGATCGGGAAGGTGTTGATCGCGGTGGCGTCGGGAGGGCATGCCCTCCACGTTCAGAATCGTTCACGGGTACTTCCTTTCGGTATGGTTGACGGGTATGGCAAAGAGTTCTTCCGGAAGCAAGCTGCGCCGCGGACCGTCAGGATCGGCTTACGACGACCTTTCCGATCATCTTGCCGCTCTCGACCAGGCGGTGCCCCTCCCGCAGCGTGGCGGCATCGAACCCGGTGAGCGTCGTTGTCAGCGTCGTGCGCAGGACGCCCTCGTCTAGTAGCCGCGAGACGGTGTCGAGCTGGTGGTGCTGCTCCACCATGTCCGACGTCTGGTACTGCGAGCGACTGAACATCGACTCCCAGTGCCAGGTCAGGCTGCGCGATTTTAGGGGCATCATGTCCAGTCCGGCCGGGTCGTCGATGCCGACGATCTGGCCGAACGGGCGGACCGCCTCGGCCAGCGTCGCGATCAGCGTGGTGTCCGTGTGCGAGGTGAACACGTAATCGAGCCGGTCCGGCGCCAGGAGCCGCAGCTGGCCGGCGAGATCGTGGCGGTGGTCGATGGTGTGGTGGGCGCCGAGCTCCGTCACCCAGCGGGCCGACTCCGGCCGTGACGCCGAGGCGATCACCGTCAGGCCGGTCAGTTGCCGGGCGAGCTGGATTAGGGTCGACGGGACGCCGCCGGCCCCGCCGACGACGAGCAGCGTGCCGTCGCTGGTCACCCCGAGGCGCAAGTGGTCGAACAACGACTCCCATGCGGTGATCGATGTCAGCGGCATCGCGGCGGCCTCGGCGTGGCTGAGCCGCTGCGGCTTGTGCCCGACGATACGCTCATCGACGGCGTGGAGGTCGGCGTTCGTGCCAGGTCGGTCGATGGCGCCAGCGTAGAAAACCTCGTCGCCGGCGGCGAACAGCGACACCTGCGACCCGACGGCAATAACGGTCCCGGAGGCGTCGTACCCGATCACGCGGCCAGCCTCGTCCGGGCCGGAGCTCTGACGGACCTTGATGTCGACCGGATTCACCGACACGGCCTCGGGCCGGACGATCAGGTCACGGGGACCGGGCTCCGGGGCCGGGATCCAAAGATCGACGAGGCTCTGCGGGTCATCGATCGGCAATCCTCGGTGGAAGCCAATTGCGTGAATGGTCGTGGTCATGGGTAAGGAACTCCTGAGGTCAGGTGGTACGAGTTGGCCGCGCCGCTCGCCGCTCCGGCGGGTCCGGGTCAGGACTACATGGTATCGTGAAGGTAGTGCTTACCTTCAAGGGAGCCCACTATCATTTTGATATCTATAACGCGGGAACGATCAGGAGGGCCGGAGCATGACAGCAACGCTGGATGGGGAGCGCCGGGGCAGCGTCTACTCGGCTCACTGCAAGTGCCGGGAGCTGCTCGACGTGATCTCGAACAAGTGGTCGACGATGGCGATCGGCGCGATGGGGGACGGCCCGCAGCGATTCGGCGACCTGCTGCGCCGGCTCGAAGGGATCTCGCCCAAGGTGCTGACGCAGACGCTGCGTCGCCTGGAGGACAGGGGGCTGGTGACGCGCACGGTCTACCCGTCCGTCCCCTCCCACGTCGAGTACGCGCTGACCCCCCTTGGCCAGGACGCCGGCGTGCCGCTGGCTGCCCTGCGGGACTGGGCCGAGCGCAAGGCGTACTACGCCACGGCGAGTGTCGCCTCCGACGACGGGGGGCGGCGGGTGGCGGACGCGTAATAACCCCGGACGATCGTGGTGCTAGTCCTCGGTGTACAGCGCGGTGTGGATGCGCAGCGCGATCTGCAACCGCAGGCGGATGTCGGAGTCGTCCAGGTCGAGCCCGGTGATCTCGCCGATCCGGTCCAGCCGGTAGAGGACCGTGTTGCGGTGGACGGCCAGGATCGCCGCCGCCTCCTTGGGCGAGCAGTTGGCCCGGAAGAAGGCGTTCAGGGTGCGGATCAGGTCGGCACCGTGCTGGGTGTCGTAGGTCAGCAGCGACGTCAGCGCCTCGTCGTGGAACTCGCGCAGTTCCGGCAATCCCTCGGCGGCGTAGATGATCCGGTAGATGCCGAGGTCGTGGAAGGCCGTCGCGTTGCCGGGCCCGTTCAGGCGTCGGCCGAGGGTCAGCGCCTGGCGGGCCTCCTGGTGGGAGCGCCGGATGCCGCTGATGCCGGTCTCGCGCTGGCCGAATCCGACCGAGACCAGTTCGGTGCTGTTCGGCCCGTTGACGGTGTCGATCGCCGCCTGGAGTTCGTCCCGGATCAGGTGGGCCGTGGGCGTGATCTCCTCCTGCTCGCCGACCGGCCAGACGATCTCGGCGGCGTTGTTCCGGATCCGCCAGAGCGGCCGGTTGCCGCGCAGCCCGAGCGCCGCGGCGGCCCGGAGGAGCGTCTCGTCGAGGATGCCCCAGCGGCCCTCGCGGTTGCGGGCGATCGCGTTGGTCGTCGTGCCGGTCCGGTCGACGCGGGCGATGAGGGCGATGTGCGGCCCCTCGAGGTCGTGGCCGAGGCGACGGGCCTGCTGGAGCAGCGACACCTCGCTGCGCAGGGCACCGTCCAGCACCTCGTCGAGGACGTTGAGCTCGACCTCGCGCCGGACGCTGGCGGCGGCCTGCTCGCGGGCCAGCACGACGGCGCAGGCGGCGGCGCCGTGGGAGGCCAGCACGTTGTCCTCGGACGTGACCTGGGCGATCGGGATGATCAGGGAGACGCTGCCGAGCAGGCCGTCCCGCCCGATCACCGGGGCGACTACCCGCTCCCACTGCCCGTCGATCGGGACGACCTGCGAGGGCGGCTCGACCGGGGAACTGGCTGTCGTCGAGCGCAGCCAGGTGGCGACGCTGGCGTAGCTGGACGCCAGCGCCGCCTCGATCGACCCCAGGGCCGGGACGGTGCCACCCGGCGTCTCGGTCGTCGTCTGGTAGGTCAGCAGGCGGCCGTCGCGGCCCTCGAGCGCCACGGGCCGCCCTGCAAGCCCGGAGAGGCCGCGAACGACGGTCGCCAGCGGCTCCCCGGCGATCGCCAGTTCCATCAGCCGGCGCGAGACCTCCTGCCCCCGGCGGTTGACGACGCGGCGGCGCTCGGTGACATACCGGGCGGTCTCGCGCTCCAGCGCGCCGAGGTCGGTCTCGGCCGGGAGCTGGAGCAGGGGTGTGCTGGTCTCGTCGGCGGCGACCTGGGCGGCGGCGTCGATCGACCCGACCTGGGCGATCCCGGCGACGCCGAAGCCGGCCAGCTGCCGGATCGCCGCGGCGAGGGTCAGGCGCTCGTCCAGCAGCGGCAGGAGGTTCTCCGCCAGCAGGACCAGTTCACCCCGGCCGAGGTGGCCGAAGGCCGGCGGTGTCGGGCGGATCCGTGTCGCCCAGGTCACTTCGCGGTCGAGTCCGGCTGACCCGGCGACGACGGTCGTCCCGGCGGGCAGCGCCACCCCGATCAGATCTCGAACGGTGATCACCCGCGTGTCCTCCTGACGAACGGGAAGCGGGAAGGGGACGGTGCGGTCTCCGGTGGGTTGGCCGTCACCTGGCAGTGCTGGCCCGCCGATCCGGTCGCGTTACCTGTCGCGTTACAGATAGCGGGTGTGCTCCCAGGGGCTGACGTCGCGGCGGAAGTCGTCCCACTCCGCCCGCTTGACCGAGAGCAGTTGCTCGAAGATGTAGTCGCCCAGCGCGTTGCGGATCACGTCGTCCTCGGCCATCGCCGTCAGCGCGTCGCCGAGCGACATCGGCAGCTTGGGCGTCCCGAGGCGTTCCAGTTCGGCGTCGTCGTAGGCGACCAGGCTCTCGTCGAGCGGGTAGGGTGGTTCCTCGGCGTGCTCGATCCCGTCCAGCCCGCAGCTGATCGCCACGGCCAGGGCGAGGTACGGGTTGGCCATCGCGTCCGGGCTACGGAGTTCGAGTTGCAGCGGCTCCCCGGCGATTCCGTTCGGGACGCGGATCAGCGACGACTCGCCGACGCGGGCCCAGCGGGCGTGACGGGGGGCGCGGTGGCCGGCCGCGAGACGCTTGTACGAGTTGACGGTCGGGGCGAGGATCGCGCACATCCCAGGGGCGTGGGCGAGTTGCCCGGCGATCAGGTAACGGGCCGTCGCCGAGAGGTCGTCGCCGCCGTCGTTCGCCCGCTCGTCGCGGAGGGCGTCGCCGCCGCCCGGGTAGTGGGAGATCTGCTGGAACAGGTGCATCCCCGAGCCGGCGGCGTTGGTGAACGGTTTCGGCATGAAGGTCGCCTGGAAGCCGCGGCGCTGGGCGACCGAACGGATCACCTGGCGGACGGTCATGATCTGATCGGCCATCCGGATGCCGCCGGCGGGGAGCAGGTCAAGCTCCTCCTGGCCGGGGCCGGTCTCGTGGTGGCCGCCGCCGACGCCGACGCCCAGGTCCTGGAGGGTGGCGACGATCTCGTCCCGGGTGGCGGTGATCATGTCCTCGCCGACGCCGAAGTAGCCGCTGGCGCTGGAGCGGCGGGGGGCATTCCCGGTCGCGGCCGGGTGGTTGCTGCCCGGGGCGTCGGGGGAGCGGAGCAGGTAGTACTCGATCTCCAGCGCGACCCGGTAGTCGAAGCCGGCCTCGGCGGCCCGGACCAGCACCCGCTCCAGGGTCGAGCGCGGGTCGCCGGGGAAGGGCTGCCCGTCGCTGCGCCGGACGGAGCAGTACAGCCGGCCGCGGGGTCGCCCGTCGTTGCCGAACAGGTCGGGCGGGATCAGGACCAGCGTCGTGGCGTCGGGGACGAGATAGAGGTCCAGCTCCGTCCGCCGGTCACCGCCGGTCAGGGCCGAGCCGTCGAACCGGTAGCCGCGGGCCATGGCATCCGGCAGGAGCGTGACCGGGATCGTCAGCGCCTTGGTCCCGCCGGTGATGTCGCTGAAGAGCAGATCGACGACCTGGACGCCGGCATCGACCAGCCGCCGCTGCGCCTCGGCGGCATGGTCGCCCGTCCTGTCGCCATCGTGCCCATCCGACCCGTTGTCCGATCTCCCCGACATGTCTGATCTCCCGCCGCACGGACCAGGCATCGAACCCGGCCACCGCGGCATGTTTGGGCGCCGCACCTAAACGCACTGCAATCTGATGGTGCGTATCCTAGGGTGTCCGGCCGTCGGAGACAACACCGGCGATCCCCGGAGGGGCGTGCGGGCGACGATCCGGCCCGGTCTCACCGGGCCGAGTCGCCTGGACCACCATCGATCGATCCTTCACTCGGTTCATGGAATGGCGCCGGGACGCCATTTCTCTGTGCGGGATGGCTTGGATTCGTCATGACGCGCCGCTGACATGGCGGGCAGGACCACGCCAGGGTGCCGGCCGTGGTGCGTGGTGCACATCGCC
>CADCWK010000095.1 GCA_902806375.1 uncultured Thermomicrobiales bacterium | reverse complement strand
TGACCCCCGCCGGTCGTCAACGCCGGACCGCGCTGACTCCAGTCGCTCATTCGAGGTTGATGCGGCGCAGGCGGCGGGTGCTGAGCAGGATGCAGATCGCGGCCGTCACGCCCGCGACCGTCAGGGCCGAGCCGAGCTGGAACGGGTCGTCGATCGTGATGTCTGGGCTGTCCAGCAGCCGGGTGAAGACCGACTGGACGTACTGCTTGACGCTGATCAGCCGGATACCCGACAGGTAGCGGCCGAGCAGGCTCTCCCAGACGAAGGCGTAGAAGATGCCGGCCAGTAGCGCCCGCGGGACGTAGAGGCTCAGGAGCAGGAAGACCGAGGCGAACATCACCACTCCGACGGCGCCCGCCGCCATCGCGGGCCAGATCGCCGACGTGAACTCCGGGATCCGGTCGGCGAAGCGCGGGTCGGCGGCGAAGCGCTCCTCGGTGGCGTTGCCCGGCGAGAACGACAGGACGATCGCCGTCGCGACCTGCCCGAACAGGATCACCGGGATGCCGACCAGGACGACGCCGAGCCACTTCTCCAGCACGATCCGCAGCCGGGAGACCGGTTTCAGGGTCAGGTAGGGCAGCGTCCGGTCCTCGAGCTCGTTGCCGAAGGCGCTGGTCGCGAGGATCAGCGTCGCGATCGGCAGCACGGTCGGCGCGAACAGGTTGAGGAACAGCGTGTCGGCGAAGAACTCGAACCGCGTCCCGCCGGGGCTGATCAGGTAGATCAGCGCGAAGATCGCCGGGATGAGGCCGATCAGCCCGGCGATCCGGATCGCCTTGCCGTCGAGGAACTGGCGGACCGTCAGCGTGGTGATCGGCAGCGGTCGGAAGAAGACGCCGGAGAGCGCGGTGACCATGGTGGGCAGTCCTCCTGAGGTGGGCGTGGGCCTGTCGTCTCGCGCTTCCGGCCCTGAAGGGACCGGCTCAGAGACATTTGATTCCTCGATGACTGGCAGCGGAAACGATCCGACACCGCGGCGGCGGAGATGGAACGCGACGCCGAATCCGATGTCGTTCAGCCGGTCCCTTCAGGGCCGGAAGCGCGGACGGTCACCGCGTAACCCGCTATCGCTCCACCAGATAGGCGAAGACGGAGTTCAGCGAGTCGTCGGCCGGCTGGATCTCGTAGAGCCGGATGCCCGCCTGCTGGGCCAGTCGGGTGACGGCGCCGTAGAAGGCGCGGGCGTCGCCGGTCTGGGCCAGGATCAGGCCGTCCCGGTCGACCTCGACGGAGACCGTCGCCGGGTTGCCAATCAGCGCCGCCGCCAGGTGCCGCGGCTCGGCTGCCCGGATCTTCACGACGTGCGGGCGGGAGTCGATCTTGTCGCGGATCGTCCGGTAGTCCCCGGCGGCGGCCAGCTTGCCGTTGATGATGACGACGATGTTGCCGGCGAACCGCTCGACCTCTTCGAGGACGTGCGACGAGACCAGCACCGCCCGGCCTGAGGCACCGATCTGCTCGATCAACTGGATCAGGTTGGCCCGCTGGACCGGGTCCGTCCCGTTGAGCGGCTCGTCCATCAGCAGCACGTCCGGGTCGTGGACCAGCGCCGCCGCGACCTTGATCCGCTGCCGCATCCCCTTGGAGTAGCCGCCCAGCTTGCGCCCGGCGACGTCGCGCATCTCGACGATCCCCAGTGCCCGGTCGGTCGCCGCGTCGACGTCCGGCAGCTTCTGCAGGAAGGCGTTGAGCCGGACGAACTCGCGCCCCGTCAGGAAGGGGTAGATCTCCTCCTGCTCGGGGACGAGGCCGATCCGGCGGTAGGTGGCCGGGCGACCCCGGACCGGCTCGCCATGGACCGTGACCTTGCCACTGGACGTCGCCAGCAGCCCGGCGATCATCTTGAGCAGGGTCGACTTGCCGGCCCCGTTCGGCCCGAGCAGCGCGGTCACGCCCGGACCGATCCCGAAGCTGACGTCGCTGACCGCGACCACGTCGCCGTACCACTTGGAGACCCCGTCCACCAGGACCGCCGCCGGGGCGGAGGTCGCGCCCGCGCCGTCCCCCCGGAGTTCGGGCGTGGCACTGCCCGAGGGGCGGTGCGCCAGGGGTGGCAGGCTGTCGGCGTTCGGCAGACTGTCGGCTATTGGTGGCAGGCCTGTGTTGGTCGCGGGTTGGGCCATGACGGTTCCTCTCGTCGGGACGCATGTATGCGTGACGTGGCGGCGAGCCGGGACGCTAGCGCTCGGGCAGGTAGCGGGAGAGGATCACGCCGATCCCGACGATGACCATCCCGACGAGGAACGCGATGTAGCCCTCGACCGGGTAGAGGCTGGACGAGAAGACGATGTCCGGGTTCGCGGTGCCGCTGGTCTGGGCGCCGGGGAACAGCTGGGTGAGGAAGGCGGAGATCGTGTTGGACGGACTCATCAGGATGACGAGGTTCTCCCAGCGCTGCGGCACGACCTGCAGCAGCGTGTTCGCCAGCGTCTCCAGCACGAGGAACCCGACGATCGTGACGGCGACGGCGATCGCCTTGCGGCCGGTGAACGAGGCGATCATCAGGCCGCCGGCCCCGAGGTAGAAGGCGATCAGCGTCCCGGCGACCGCGATCCGCCCGAGATCGTCGAGGTTGTCGCCCAGCGCGTCCAGCGGCGCATCGGCCAACAGGCTCCGCCCGAGCCAAAGGACGAAGGCCGGAACGAACGAGACGGTCAGGGTCAGCAGCGCCGTCGCGAGCAGCTTGGACAGGACATAGTCCAGCCGGGTGATCGGCCGGGAGAAGTAGAGCGACAGCACGTTCTCCCGCCGGTCGCCGCAGAGCATCTCCGGGGCGATCGTGGCGACGAAGACGCCGATCAACAGGAAGATGATATTGAAGAACTGGTCGTAGGGCATCACGACCTGGCCGGTGAAGCTCTCGATCCCGACCGGGATGATCGCCGTCATGGCGGCGCCGATGTAGACCAGGATCGGGATGACCTTGGCCGTCCAGCTCTTCTTGATGCCCATCGCCCGGTTGATCGAGAAGCGGGTCAGTGCCCAGATCGACCCGGCCCGGCCGTGGCGGCTGCCCTCGTAGTGCTGGTAGCCGCGGTCGAACACCTCGCCGTAGCGCTCGGCATTGCCGTAGGCCGGGGCGCCGTTGTCGGGTGAGGGCGGGTTGGACGGGTAACCGGCCGGGTAGGGGACTGGCTGACCAGACGTACTCATCGGAAACGCTCCTCGCGGCGGGCGGTGGTCAGAGCCAGGGACGTGGTCGATCGGTGGCTCACTGCGACGGCATCCGCCCGTTGGCCGCGGTCTGCTCGTCGAGGGCGTTGGCCTCGGTGATCCGGCTGAAGTAGATGTCCTCCAGGGAGCGGGACCGGTTGCGCATCGACCGGAGCGCGATCCCGGTCGCGACGGCGGCGTCCCGGATCACGTCGTAGACCGCGTCGTCGTCGTGGCGGACCAGGATCTCGTCCCAGACCGACGTCCGCTCGGCCATGCCGACCGTCAACCCCTGCCGCCGCATCGTCTCGACGAACGGGGCCGGGTCGCCGTCGATCCGGAGCAGCAGGTCCCCGCCGGTCAGTTCCTGGATTCCCCGGATCGACTGGTTGGCGATCAGCCGACCGCGGTCGAGGATGACGACGTGGTCGCAGGTGTGCTCGATGTCCTCGAGGATATGGGACGACATCACGATGCTGATCCCGAGCGAGCGGCTGATCCGGCGGATCAGGTCCAGCATCTCGTCGCGGCCCTGCGGGTCCATGCCGTTGGTCGGCTCGTCCAGGAAGACCAGTTTCGGGTCGTGGACGATCGCCTGGGCCAGCTTGACCCGCTGCTTCATCCCGGTCGAGAAGCCCTTGATCAGCCGGTAGCGCTCCTCGTCCAGCCCGACCTGGTAGAGGACGTCGGCGGCGCGCTGGCGGGCGGCGCGGGTCGGCAGGCCGCTGATCTCGCCCATGTGGGCCACGAAGTCGGCGGCGGTCGAGCCGGGCGGCAGGCAGTCGGACTCCGGCATGTAGCCGACCTGCTGGCGGACCCGGATCGCGTCCCGCCGGGCGTCGAGCCCGAGGACGTCGGCCCGGCCGGCGCTCGGCGCGGAGAGACCGAGCAGGAGCCGGATCAGTGACGTCTTGCCCGCGCCGTTGGCCCCGAGCAGCCCGATCGCGCCCGGCGGGACCTGCACGGTCAGCCCCTGCAGCGAAACGACCCGGCCGTGCGTCTTGCGCAACCCTTCGGTCACGATGATCGGTGCGGCCGCCTGGTCGCGCGGTGCGGTGCGGCCGTTCAGCGGCGCGGTCGCCGGGGCGATGGTCGGGGCGCTCGCCATGGTCGGATCGGGTCCTCTCGCTCGGGGTCGGACGGTGTGGATGGACAGTGCTCCCGGCCGAGTGTATCAGCCAGAATCGACGACTCTGTGACGGTGCGGTGATGCAAAGGTGGCGCCACATCGACGGCCGGGACGCCCGGGCACGGGTCGGCGTGCCGGACCTCATCACCCGTCCCGGCACCCGGTTCGCTCTGGCCGCCCAAGCGGTGCCTGGCTCGCCGGTCCCGGGGAGGGGCGACGGACGACGACGCGAGTCCCCATCTCGCGTATCCATGCCGGACGACCACCAGGGGGCTCCGGTGACGCCGCCAGGCGCCGAGGCCGGGGCGCCGTCCTCCTACCGGCAGAAGGCGCGCCGGACCGTGTCGGCCAGCGCGGCGCGGCGCCGGTCGTGGTCGGCTGGGGGATCGACGGATGTAGCGGCAAAGGTGCTGGACGACTGCGCCCAGGCGCCGGCCATCGCGACGACCAGGGAGAACAGGTCGGCGGCGTCGATGCCATCGACCAGGATCCCCGCGCGCTGGGCCTCGGCGAGGTGACGGTAGACCGTCCGATCGAGGCTCCCGTAGGCGGTGAACAGGTCGCCGGCCGGGGTGCGCTCGAGCCGGGTCCAGGTAATCAGGCGCAGGAGACGGGGGTCGTCCTGGTAGTAGTCGTAGAGCGCCACGGCCCACGCCGGCAGGTCGCTGGCATCGAGCGGGACGACGTTGATGTTGGCGACGACATGATGCTCGAAGACGGCAATGAAGAGCTGTTCCTTGCTCTGGTAATGGTGATAGATGAGCGACTTGTTGACACGGGCCTCCCGGGCGATGCGGTCGACCCGAGCGCCGGCGATCCCGAACGCGGCGAACTCGGCGATGGCCGCCGACATGATCCGGTCACGGGTCGCGATAGTCTCCCGGTCTGTCATGAGATCCTCCGGTCAGCAGACGGCAGGGAAAGCTTGACCGACTGGTCAGTCAAAGCGTACCATCCGCGCTGTCCGTAACTGAACAGTCAGTCAACCAGAGGGAGTAGCTGTCCGATGTCAGAGACCATCCAACCGTTCCACCTCTCCGTCCCCGAGGCGGAACTCGCCGCGCTCCGCGCGCGGCTCGCCGGGACCCGCTGGCCGGACCGCGAGACGGTGCCCGATGCCAGCCAGGGTCCACCGCTCGCCACGATCCAGGCGCTCTGTGCCTACTGGCAGGACGGCTATGACTGGCGCCGCTGCGAGGCGGTGCTCAACGGGTTCGGCCAGTTCCGGACGACCATCGACGGTCTGGGCATCCACTTCCTGCACGTCCGGTCCCCCGAGGCGGACGCCTTGCCCCTGCTGATGACGCATGGCTGGCCCGGCTCCGTTCTCGAGTTCCGCCACGTCATCGGCCGGCTGACCGACCCGGTCGCGCATGGCGGCTCAGCGGGCGATGCCTTCCACCTCGTGATCCCGTCGCTGCCAGGCTTCGGCTTCTCGGACCGGCCGGCGGAGACCGGGTGGGGGGTCGCCCGCGTCGCCGACGCCTGGATCGAGCTGATGGGCAGGCTTGGCTACGAGCGTTGGGGCGCGCAGGGTGGCGACTGGGGGAGCGCGGTGACCGAGGCGATCGGGCGCAAGGCGCCCGCCGGGTGCGTCGGGCTGCACTTCAACTTCCCGCAGGCCTTCCCGACACCCCAGGAGATGGCGGACGCGACGCCGCAGGAACAGGCGATGATCGCCAGCGCGATGCACTACCAGGAGATGCTGTCGGGCTACTCCAAAGAGCAGTCGACCCGACCACAGACGATCGGCTACGCGCTGTCGGACTCCCCGGTCGGCCTGGCCGCCTGGATCTACACGCTGTTCCAGGACGTCTCTGACACCGACGGCAGACCCGAAGCGACACTGGGCATGGACGCGATCCTCGACGACGTGATGCTGTACTGGCTCCCGAACACGGCGGCCTCGTCCGCCCGGCTCTACTGGGAGGCGGCGCAGGCGGGCGCCGGGGGGCAGTCGCCCGGCGGTCCCAACCCGACACCCGCCGGCTTCAGCGTCTTCCCCGGAGAGATGATCCGGGCTTCACGCCGGTGGCTGGAGAAGCGCTACACGACGATCCTGCATTTCAACGAACTGGAGCGGGGCGGCCACTTCGCCGCCATGGAGCAGCCGGTGGTCTTCGCGGACGAGGTGCGATCCACGTTCCGGTCGGTGCGCTGAACCCTGGTCCGTCACCCAGCCGCGTTGAACCGGCGCGTCGGACCGCGCCGGGTTCGAGTCCTACCGATACCCGGCTGCGTGGCCCGGTCCTGCCGGTTGCTCGTAGGCGGTCGGGGTCAGGTTCAACTCGTAGCGGTCCTCTGCCGTGAGACGCGGTTCCAGGCAGGGCACCGTCGTCCGCACCAGCGTCAGCGTCTCGGCCAGCACGTCGCGGAGGTGGTCGGTCGCCGCGAGGGGCGGCTCGCGGTACATCCGGCGCAGCCGTGGGCCAATGTCCTCCGGGACGACGGGCAAGGTCTCCAGTGACTGGTACATCCACTTGTAGGTCGGGAACCACTGGCCGTTGAGGGCAAGCAGGACCAGGAACAGGCTGCACTGGACGTCGCTGAGGGTGTGAAAGAAGGCGGTCGGATTGTCTCGGCGGGCCGCGAACTGGAGGTGGCGCAGGTGGAAGTGAGGGAGATAGTGCTTCAGGAACCGGAGGGCGAGCCCGTCCGGATAGACCGCGAGGCGATCCTTCCACGGCTGGATGGTCTCGCCGCCCACCAGCGGGATGCCGGACCGGATCGTGTCCAGCAGGTTGTTCGCGACCAGGTCGAGGCTGTGGTCGCGCAGGACGGCGTCCTGCGCCGCCTCCTCGGCCGCGCCGGTGCGGTGCCAGACATCAACCGGGAAGCCGCCGATGAGGTAAGCGCTCCAGTGGCCCGCATGGTCCGGCCCGTAGCGGAACGTGGCGCCCAGCGCGGCCATGACCGTGCGGAGGAGGTCCAGATCAGGGTCCGCGTCCCAGTACGCGAGGAGTTCCAGGTCCGACCAGGCGTCGCTGTAGCCGCGGGCGACGGAGCCGCCGACGACGACGGCACGGATGCCGGTGAAGCGACCCAACCGATCGCTGAGACTCCGCGCGAGGTCAAGGCGCCAGAGAACGGCTGGGTTCATTCACGCGCTCCTCCCGAGCTTCAGGTCCAGACAGTCCGGGATAGCCCGTCTTCCGTTCGACCTCGTGCCGAGAACGCCTGATGCGGGATCGTCACGCGACGCCAGAAATGTGCCCTGGCGACGGTGGGTTTCAGATGCAGGAATCCCACCCCTTGACAGATCAGTTGTGTGAGTGTCTAATCACTCACACAGTGTTCGACAGACAGCGAGAGGAGATCCGGCCAGCATGACCAGAGCGACCGGCGAACGCACGACAGCCGACGCGCGCCGGGAAACGATCAGTGCCGCCGCCCTGCGGGTCTTTGCCAAGACCGGCTATCACGCCACCCCCGTCGCGGACGTCGCGGCGGCGTCCGGCTACTCGCAGGCCTACGTCTTCCGGCTGTTCTCGGACAAGTTGACGCTGTTCGTCGCGGCGATGGACCTGTGTTTCAGCCGCATCTGCCGCACGCTCGCCGACGGTGCCGACGAGGCGATCGGTGGGACGCCCGACGCTATCCTGTCCGCGATGGGCGGGGCCTATGCCGGACTGATCGCCGACCGCGACCTGCTCATGCTCCAGGTCCATGCCCAGAGCGCGTCGGACATCCCGCAGATCCGCGAGGCGATGCGGCGCGGTCTGGCCGCGGTCGTCGAGG
>CADCWK010000094.1 GCA_902806375.1 uncultured Thermomicrobiales bacterium | reverse complement strand
GAGCAGTACCCCGAGAGCGTCCGCTCCGGCGTGACCTACAACGGACAGGTCTGGGCGATCCCCTACGGACTCGACGTCCGCTGGCTGTACTACCGCCGCGACCTGCTGGAGCAGGCCGGGCTGAGCCGCGACTGGCAGCCGACCAACCTGGCCAGCATCCTGGAGGCGGCGACAGCCCTCAAGGACGCCGACCTCGGCATTGACCCATACGTCCTCTACGCCGGCGTGATCGGCTCCGGCGGCACCACGACGCATGGCTTCCTGCCAGCCCTGCTCGCCAACGGCGGCACCCTCCTGACGGCCGATGGCCAGTGGGTCTCGGACTCCCCGGCGATCACCGCCGCCTACCAGTACTACGTCGACGCCTGGCAGGGCCTCCAGGTCGTCCCGACCGACATCCTCACGACCCCGGAGCCATGGAAGCCGTCCCGGACCGGGATCGGCACCGGCGACGTCGGCCTCCTGTTCGAGGGCGGCTGGGTCTACGGTGGCTACCAGGCCGCCGCCGCCACGGGCGATGTCGATCTCGCGCAGATCGGGTACAGCCTGTTCCCGACGACGGAGGCCGGCCCGACCTTCACGATCGGTGGCCCTGGCACCTGCTGGTACATCGGTGCCGGCTCCCAGAACCCGGACCTCGCCTGGGAGTTCATCAAGGCCTTCAACACCGCCCAGATCGTGGCCGACCTCAACATCGAGGACCCACACCCGGTCGCCCGGCTGGACTCCGCCGCCCTGCCGCAGTTCCAGGAGCAGACGTACCTGGTCGACTGCACCAACGCCCTGAACTCGGCCGTGTTCCTGCCGGCCCTGCCGCAGCTCAACGACGTCTCGATCATCGTCCAGAACATCACCGGCGAGGTCGCGACCGGTGACCTCGACGCTGCCGGCGCGGCCCAGCGCTACGCCGAGGAACTGACCGCGCTGGTCGGCGCCGAAAACGTGGTCAGCGTCACCGAGAGCACGCCACTGCAGATCGGCACACCGGGCGGGACGCCAGCCGCCACGCCGGGCGCGACCCCAGGGGCGACCCCCGAGGCCACCCCGGTCAGCTAAACGGAACAGCAGACCGAACGCGAGGGGGCGGGCCGACCGGTCCGCTCCCTTTGCCTGTCCCTGCCGGCCGCTGCTGCCGGCCTCGTTCGGTATGATGGGAGCGCCAAACAGAGACGCCTCCACGAGACGCGACGTCCCAAAGACAGGTCCCTGCCTCATGGCGATCACCGTCCCCGGCCAACCGACAACGCCGCCCGGCCCGGCCATCGCCGCCCCGCCCCGACGGCGGCGCAGCAACTGGCGGCGGAACCGGGCCTACTTCTTCGGGTTGTCACCGGTCGCGATCCTGCTGGCGGTGTTCTTCGTCGGTCCGGCCGCCTGGGCGGTCTGGTCGTCGTTCACCAACCGCGCCCTGCTCGGTCCCGGCGCCGCCAACCCCGAGTTCATCGGGATCGACAACTACACCCGGCTGTTCAACGACCCGGACTTCGGCACAGTCCTCCTGAACTCGCTGGTCTTCGTCGTCGGGTCAGCGATGATCGGACAGTTCCTGCTCGGCCTGCTGATGGCGTTGCTGCTGGACTTCGCCGAGGGGCGCGGCTACCGGCTGGTCCCGCTGGTCTACGGTGCCGTCCTGCTGGCCTGGGTCAACCCGGCCGTGATCGCCGGCTTCCTGTGGACGGCCATGCTCGACTCCTCGGCCGGCATCCTCAACCAGGGGCTCGGCCTGATCGGCGTCGACCCGGTCCAGTGGCTGGGCGTCCAGCCGATGCTGGCCGTGATCGTGGTCAACGTCTGGCGCGGGACGGCCTTCACGATGCTGATCTTCATCGGCGCTCTCCGGACCGTCCCGTCGCAGATCTACGAGGCGGCCCGGGTCGACGGCGCCGGACCGTTCCGGCGGTTCTGGGACCACACCCTGCCGACGCTGCGCCAGACCGCCGTGCTCGTCCTGCTGTCGGTCACGATCTCGACCTTCGGGACCTTCCTCGTGATCCAGACGCTGACCAACGGCGGCCCCGGCAACCAGACGGAGATCATCGCCCTGTTCGCCTACCGGACCGCCTTCGAGACCTATCAGATCGGCTACGGCTCGACGATCTCGGTCGTGATGCTGGCGATCAACATCGTCTTCGCGATCGCCTATCTCCGGATCTCCCGTCCCCGGACGCCCCAGCTGGAGAGCGACGCATGAGCACATCCGCTTCTCCCTGGCGGCCGCGACTGCCACTCCCAATCCGGCCGGGCTCAGCCGATCCCCGGCCGACCGGGGCGACTACGGCCCAGGCCAGCGCCGCCCCCGGTCTGCCGGTCGAGGTGGCCGCCGACGTCGCCGTCGCCCCCCGAACCGCGGCGCGGCGGCGGCGCGGCAACCGGCCCCGGCGCTCGCCGGTCGAGTGGCTACTGGTCCACGCCGCGTTCGCGCTGGCGCTGCTGTTCTTCCTGTCGCCGTTCGTCTGGTTGCTGACCGCCGCCTTCAACGCCCGGGCCGACTACGTGCTGCAATGGCCGTCGCCGTGGACGCTGGACAACTTCCGGACGGTGTTCACCGAGCTGGACTTCAGCCGCTACCTGCGCAACTCGCTGATCGTGTCGCTCTCGACGATGGTCCTGACGACGATCACCGTCGCGCTGGCCGGCTACTCGCTGTCCCGGCTGGACATCCGGCGCAAGGCCTGGATCACCTATTCGATCCTGCTGCTCCAGACGATGCCGCTCTCCGCGACAATGGTGCCGATCTACGGGCTGGCCCGCGAACTCGGGCTGCGGAACAACTACCTCGGGCTGATCCTGATCCACACCGCGATCGAGCTGCCGTTCCTGGTCTGGATGATGAAGAACTTCTTCGACGCCGTCCCGCGGTACCTGGAGGAGGCGGCCTGGATCGACGGGCGGTCGAAGTTCCGGGCCTGGTTCGAGATCCTGCTGCCGATGGCCCGGCCCGGCCTGGCCGTCGCGGCCGGGCTCAGCTTCCTCAGCGCCTGGAGCGAGGTCCTGATGGTGCTGGTCCTCGTCGACGACCCGGACCTGATCACCGTCCCGTTCGCCTTCTACCGGGCGGCCCGGGGCAGCGGCTCCTACCAGCAGGTCGACTACGGCATCATCGCCGCGCTCGGCATCCTGTACGTCATCCCGGTCCTGATCATGTTCTTCGCGACGCGGCGGCTGATGGTCCGCGGGCTGATGAACAGTACCCGTGGCCTGTGATGTGTAGGCTCGCTCCCACGTCTCGTCGTCGGGCGCGACGCCGTCCCGCGCGTAGCTGTCACTGAAGGAGACACCGATGTCTGACCGTGAACACCCCCACCGCGATCCGGCCGAGTCCGGACGATCCAACCGATTCACCCGGCGGCGAACGGTCCAGGCGGCAGGCGGTGCCGCCCTGTTGCCCCTCCTGGCCCCGCGCCTGGCCGCGGGGAACGGACAGGCGGCGCAGGGTACGCCGCCGGGCGGGACCCCCGCGGCCGGAACTCCATCAGCCGGCCAGGCGCTCCCGATGGAGGAATCGATCGACGCCGCGTTCCGCTTCATCGCGATGTCCATAGACGCCGGCGGGACCGGGGGACCACGCCTGGCCCGCTCCTATTTCGGCGGGCCGCTCGGCGATGACGGCTTCGACGTCGCCTTCGTCTACGACAACGCCCTCGCCATCATCTCCCTCGTCGGCCGCGGGGAGGACGCCGACCTCGAGCGCGCCACGGCCCTCGCCGACGGCATCCTGTTCGCCCAGGAGACCGACCCGGAGGGTGACGGTCGCATCAGGGACGGGTACACGCCGGACCCGTTCGTGACGCCCGAGGGCACCGCCAACATCGCCTTCTCCTTCGGCCAGAGCGGCACGTCGGTCGGCAACATGGCCTGGGCGGCGATGGCGCTCTGCCACGTCGCGACCGTCGTCGAAGGCGACGTCCGGGATCGGGCCATCACGGGGGCGGTGACCCTCGCGACGTGGGTCGAGGACAACGCCTACGACGAGACCGGCCCCGGCGGCTACCGGTTCGGGCTGCTGCCCGATGGCCCGCTGTCGGTCAAATCGATCGAGCACAACACCGACCTCGTCGCCCTGTTCGCCATGCTCGACGCGCTGGGAGCGCCCGTCCCCGACGGCACCCCGGCCTGGGCCGATCGCCGGGCCCACGCGCTCGGCCTGGTCGAGGCGATGTGGAACGCCGACGAGGGCTACTTCTGGACCGGGACGACCGAGGACCTCGCGACGCCCAACCCGGCGCCCATCCCCGAGGACGCCCAGACATGGACGTACCTGGCGCTGCTCGATGACCGGTACGCCGGGTCGATCGACTGGTGCGCCGATAACCTCGCCGCCAGCGATGGCGCCTTCACCGGCGTGAGCTTCAGCGACGCGGACACCTCCCGGGTCTGGTTCGAGGGCACCGCCCACCTCGCGGCGGCGCTCTTCGCCCGGGACGCCGAGGGCGACGCGGACGCCGCCGGCGCCTACCTCGACACGATCCGCCTGGCGCAGGTGGCGGCACCCAACGCCGACGGCGAGGGGATCGTCGCCGCCAGCGAGGAACTCGACACGGGGTTCGGGTTCTCGTACTTCCCCAGCCGGCATCTGGGCGCGACGGCCTGGTACCTGATGGCCGCGCTAGGCGTCAACCCGTTCGTGCTGCCGGGTGAGGATTGATCGGCTAGCACCGTCGCGCGGACATCTGGAGATGGGGTAGATCCATGGCCGTGATCGAGTTCGAGCGTCTGTCCCGGCGGTTCGACGGGCAGGACGTGCCCGCCGTCAACGACCTCAGCCTGACCGTCGCCGACGGCGAGCTGCTGGTCGTGCTGGGGCCGTCCGGCTGCGGCAAGTCGACCCTGCTCCGGATCCTGGCCGGGCTGGAGGAGGCCGACGCCGGCGACATCCGGCTCGACGGCCGCAGCATCATCGACCTCGAACCGCGCGACCGCGACATCGCCCTCGTCTTCCAGCAGTACGCCCTCTACCCCCACCTCTCGGCGCGCGACAACATCCTCTATCCGCTCAAGGTCCGCAACGTCGCCCAGGCCGAGCGCCAGACGCGCCTGGGCCGGGCGGCGACGATGCTCAACCTCGACCGTCTGCTGGCCCGGAAGCCGGCCCAGCTGTCCGGCGGCGAGCAGCAGCGCGTCGCCCTGGGCCGGGCGATCGTCCGGGAACCCAAGGCGTTCCTTATGGACGAGCCGCTGTCTAACCTCGACGCCAAGCTCCGCACGCACATGCGGACCGAGATCAAGGCGCTAGTCCAGGACCTTGGGACGACGACCTTCTTCGTCACCCACGACCAGTCGGAGGCGATGACACTGGCCGACCGCATCGCGGTGATGAGCGCCGGGACGATCCAGCAGGTCGGGACGCCGGACGAGGTCTACCAGCACCCGGCCAACCGGTTCGTCGCCGAGTTCATCGGCTCACCGCCGATGAACCTGCTCCGGGCCCGGGCCGACGGCGACCACCTCGTCGTCGCGGATGGCTGGCGCATCCCGGCCCCGCCGGGGGGTCGGCAGCGTCCGTCGCTGGACGCGTCGTCCGGGTCCGGGCTGACCCTGGGGCTGCGACCGGAGGCGATCCGGCTCAGCCAGACGGCAGAACCGGGCGCCCTGGCGGCCGAGGTTTTCCTGACGGAGCCGCTGGGCAGCGAGGTGATCGTCAACATCCGGCTCGGAGACGAGATCGTCAAGGTCCGGACCGCCCCGGAAGTCCGCCCGGCGCCCCACGACACGGTCTGGCTGACGGCGTTGCCGGGCGGTGTCCGGCTGTTCGACCGGGTGACCGGCCAGGCGCTGGCCGGGTGAGCCTCCCGGCCGGAGGCAGCCCGGGACGGTCAGGACGTCACTGGCACGGTGATCGTGACCGGGGGCGGGGTCGCTGGCCGGGCAAACAGGAAGCCCTGCTGGTAGGTGGCCCCGTTCTCGGTCAGCCAGCGCCACTCCGCCTCGGTCTCGACGCCCTCGGCGATCGACCGGATGCCGAGCGAGCGGGCCGTCTCGAGGAGCTTGCCAGCGATGGTGGCCTTGTAGCCGTCGGTGTCGACCCCGCGGACGAGCGACATGTCCAGCTTCACGAAGTCCGGGCGGAGGCTGTTGAGCAGCCGCATCGATGCGAAGCCGGCCCCGAGATCGTCGAGGGCGATCCCGAAACCCTTGTCCCGGTACGTCCGCAGGATCGCCTCGAGGTGTCCCATGTCCTGGATCCGCTCGGTCTCGACGACCTCGAAGACGACGCGGTCCGGCGTCAGCGCCGTCCGTCGCATCGCCGCGATCGTCGAGCGCAGGCAGAACTCGGGGGTATAGATCGAACTCGGTGTGAAGTTGATGAACGTCGTGGCCTCGATCCCGTTGTCGGCGGCGGCCCGGATCGCCTCGATGCGGGCGGCGCGATCGAGGTGGTAGAGCAGATTGGACGTCACGGCCGCGCCGTAGAGCGCCGTGGGCGGGATCAACTCGCCGTCGACCCCGACCCCGCGCGTCAGCGCCTCGTAGCCGAAGACCTGACCGGGATCGTCACTGACCACGATCGGCTGGAAGTGCGTGACGAGCGCGTTCGTGGCCAGCACGTCGACCAGCCAGTGGGCGCGGGACCGCCTGACCAGCACCGAGAGCCGGTCGGCCAGCAGCATGGAGCGGATCCGCGGCTCCTCACCGGCCCGGAGCAGCACGACGCGGGTCTCCTCGCACTCCCCGGCACTGAGCCGCTCACTCAGCCGCTGCAGCACCTGCGGCAAGTCGTCGCCCTGGAAGCTCACCTGCAGGACGTCCGGCTCCGGCACCGACGGCTCCAGCCCCTGCTCCCGCGCGACGTCGACGATGAGCCGCTGGGTATGCTCGAGCGGGGCAGCGAGGAACAGCGTTCCCGCGGCGGGAAAGGCGTCCGGCAACGATTCGCAGGAGATACAGGTCGCACGGTGCGCCACGGCTCGGTCTCCGGTTGGCGGGAACGGGACGGGGAGTGGTGGCGGCGAGGGGGCGGTGAGCTCGCTGGCACCGGTGCCAGCCCCGTGCATGATCTCATCCACCGTACCGGATGTCTCCCGTCGGTGATGCACTACGGTGATGATCCACGGTACTCACGACCTCGGGCGTTTCATGGCTCGACGGGCAGCCCGGCGGGCACTGTCGCGCCTTCCCCGGCCTGGTGGATCATCCCCTCACGGTCCGGGTGTCACCCGGCACGGGTCGCGTTCGGCGCGCCTTGCCACCGTCCGGACCACCCGCGGACCACGGCTGGCACCCGACCCTGTAGCAGGAGCACCCGATGCCCGGAGCGACCGTGCCGCACGACACCCTTCCCCCAGCCAGCCTGACTCTCACCGGCCGGATCGCGCCGGAGCAGGCCCGACAGTACCTGTCCGTCCCGTTCACGGTCCCGGCCGGCGTCGGTCAGATCCACCTGCGCTACGGCTACAGCGACCGGATCGCCGCCGACCCGGACCTCGACGACGGCAACACCCTCGATATCGGATTGTTCGACGAGCGGGGCACCCGGGCCGGCGGGCCGGGCTTCCGGGGCTGGAGCGGCAGCGCCCGGCGGGCCTTCACCGTCGGTGCGGACTGGTCGACGCCGCCCTACCGGCCGGGCCCGATCGGCGCTGGCACCTGGTCGGTGCTGCTGGGGCCGTACAAGGTCGCGCCGCAGGGCCTGGACTACCGGGTCGAGATCTGGTTCGACCCCGGCCTGACCGACCGACCGGTACCCCCTACCCTCCCGGACCGGGGGCCACGGACGGTCGCGGCGCCAGTGGAGCCGGGCTGGGTCCGGGCCGACCTGCACAGCCACACCGTCTTCTCCGACGGAGACTCCTGGCCCTCCGAGACCATGGCGGCGGCCTGGGCGGCCGGGCTGGACGTCGTCGGGATCACCGATCACAACAGCGCCATCTCCGCCGCCGAGTACGCCGGCGACCCGGCGGGCGGGCCACTGCTGGTGCCCGGCGTCGAGACAACGACCTACGGGGGCCACTGGAACGCCTGGGCGGCGCCGAGGGCGGCCGGGCACCGCTGGTACGACTTCCGCGAGCCAACCGGCCCGGCCACCGAGGCGGCGGAAGG
>CADCWK010000093.1 GCA_902806375.1 uncultured Thermomicrobiales bacterium | reverse complement strand
CCGGGAAGCGTCGCCATCGGAGGCCGGCGCGGTAAGCATCGAGCCTCGGTGAGGCGGCCCACCGATCAGGGCGAGATCACAGAAGTCGTCCCAGATCTGGTCCCAGGCCACCCGCCCGTCGGCACCATAGACGAGGTCGGCCGCTGCCATCGGAGCAGGGTCGGGCGATGCGCCGGGTGAGAGGCTCCTTGGTCCCTGAGTGCCAGTGGTGCGACTGCCCGGGGTGGGGCTGACCGGACCGGGGATGTCGGCCCGCCCGGACATGATCCTGCGCCACATCCCGAATCCACCCCCGGGTTCGGGGAGGAGGTCATCCACGGACAACGGTGTTCTCCTGGCTGGCCTCCCGTGCCGCGAACCGGACACTTCGGTCCCCTTGCACAGGACGGCTCCTGACACGGACCATCATGGGTCATGCTCCTACCGGATCGGTTTCCTTGACATCCCGGAACAGTTCTCCAGTTCTGGATCAAGAAATGGAAATGCCACTCGACACCGGGCCGGAGTCTGCTACCCTGTCCAGTATCGTCGCACGGTCGCGACGGCGCCGGAACCGGACACCATCCGCCGTGTCCCCCGGTGCCAGCAGCGGTTCCGCCCAATTCAGCGCGGTCGCTCCCGATGGCCGTACGCTTCAGTTCCTTGGACGGATACTTCCTGCGGCAGCTCCCGGCGCGCAGCCGATCGCGCCTGCGAACGCATCGTCCCCCAGCCGGGGCCAACGATGATGAGGGTAGAGCGACATGACCAGTTGCCGAGATGCGTTTCCGGCGCCGAAGCCGGCCCCTGCCCCGGACCGACCCATGACCACTACTCACGTGATCGTCGAGGATCGCCCAGCCCATGTGCCACCCGGCACGCTCGGCGACCGCATCCGTCCAGACTTCCCCATCCTCAACCAGCTCCCGTCTCCAGGTCGCCCGGCCCTCGCCTTCCTCGATACGGCGGCCTCCTCGCAGAAGCCCCGCGCCGTCATCGACGCCCTGACCACCTACTACGAGACCACCCACGCCAACATCCACCGCGGCGTCTACCAGCTGTCAGAGCATGCCACCGCTCAGTACGAGGCCGCCCGGGCGACCGTCGCCGACTTCATCGGCGCCCCCGACCCCCACGAGGTGGTCTTCACCCGCAACACGACCGAGGGCATCAACCTGGTCGCCAACGCCTGGGGCCGCCGCAACCTGCGCCCCGGCGACCTGATCATCCTGACGGTCATGGAGCACCACAGCAACCTCGTGCCGTGGCAACTCGTCGCCGAGGAGACGGGAGCCGAGCTCGGTTTCGTCGGGATGCTGCCGGACGGCACGCTCGACCTCGTCAGCCTCGACGCGCTGCTGGCCCGGGCGCCGAAGCTGGTCGCCTTCAGTCACGTCAGCAACGCCCTCGGGACGATCCACCCGGCCGCCGAGATCACCCGCCGGGCGAAAGCGGCCGGCGCCCTCGTCCTCGTGGATGGTGCCCAGAGCACGCCGCACATCCCGGTCGACGTCGTCGCGCTGGGCTGCGACTTCCTCGCCTTCTCCGGCCACAAGGTCCTCGGACCGACCGGGATCGGCGTGCTCTGGGGCCGGCGCGAGATCCTCGACGGCATGGGCCCGTTCATGGGCGGCGGCAGCATGATTCGCAGGGTCGAACTGACCCACTCGACCTGGGCCGACGTTCCGGCCCGCTTCGAGGCCGGCACCCCGGCCATCGCCGAGGCGATCGGGCTGGGTGCCGCGCTGACGTACCTGAAGGGCATTGGGCTCGAACGGGTCGCCGAGCACGAGCACCAGTTACTGGAGTACGCGCTGGATCGCCTGGCCGACGTACCCGGAGTGACCGTGCTCGGGCCGAGCGACCCGGCCCGGCAGGCGGGCGTCGTCAGCTTCACCGTCGATGGTGTCCACCCGCATGACGTCGCCGCAATCCTCGACGAGGGCAACGTCGCGGTCCGGGCCGGCCATCACTGCTGCCAACCCCTGCTGCGCGAGATGGACCTCGTCGCCACGACCCGCGCCTCGTTCGGCCCCTACACGGTTCAGTCGGAGATCGACGCGCTGGTCACCGGGCTCCGCCGGGTCAACGCGATCTTCAACGGCTGACGTGTCGCTTGTGCCCGGCCATGAATGGATCGGGCTCAGGGGCGATGTCCCGATCCGTCGCGTCCCTCTCCAGTGCTCCACCCGCAAGTCAGTTACGGACCCCGCTCGCCTCCCGGCAGCGGGGTCCGTTCACGTCCAGTCGTTCAGGGTCATGGATGGGAATCCGTCCCACATCGCACCGGTGGGACGCGGTACGCTGCGTGCAACACGGCACCCCGTGGCGCCCGTCCAGCGCCGGACCCCGCGACCCCGGAGACCCCATGACCGACAGCATCTACCGCGAGATCATCCTCGACCATTACAAGAACCCGCACCACCACGGCCGTCTCGACCCGGCCGATGTCTCCCACGAGGAGACTAATCCTCTCTGCGGCGACGAGATCCGGATTGACGTCCGAATCAACGACGGCCTCATCAGCGAGATCGCCTTCGACGGCCGCGGCTGCGCCGTGTCGCAGGCGTCGGCCTCGATCCTGACCGACATGGTGGTCGGGCGGCCCGTGACCGAGGCGATCGCGCTCAGCCGCGAGGACCTGCTGGAGGAACTCGGCATCCCCGTCAGCCCGGCCCGGATGAAGTGCGCGACCCTGGGCCTCAAGACCCTCAAGCTCGGCCTGACCGGCGCCACCAGCATCGACGACGACAAGCTCTGACCGAGTGTTGAGGCACTGACCCGTCATTGCCCGGAGACCAACGAACCCCATGAGTGATCCCGATTTCGTCACCGTCGGCCGGACCAGCGACCTCGCGCCCGGCGAGATGACCTACGTCGACGTCCACAACACCCCCGTCTGCCTGATCAACCTGGACGGCACCTACTACGCCGTCAACGACACGTGTACCCACGCCGACGCCTCCCTGTCGGACGGGACGATCGAGGGCGACATCCTGGAGTGCCCGCTCCACGGCGGCTGCTTCGACATCCGGACCGGTGCCCCGGCGGCGATGCCGGTCGTGACACCGATCGAGACCTACCGGGTCCGCGTCCAGGGCGACGTCGTCCAGGTCGCGCTGGTCGAACCGTAGCGACGGTCCCCGGACCGTTCGCGACTGCCACCGGAAGAAAACTGCACGGAGACGGCGAATCTGCCTACAATGGCCCCTGCCCTGTCGGCCGCGGCGGGTGGTTCCGGTGTGATGGCGCGCTGCCCGGCGCGTCGCAGAGAGTCGCCAGTGGAAGCCCTCGCCATCGTCCTGGCCCTGGTCCTGATCGCGCTGCTCGGTGGCATCGTCTTCACCTTCCGGGAGGCCGGTCAGCAGCTGTTCTCCGGGTCCTACCGGCAGCGGATCAGCGCCTCCGAGGCGGAGGCCCGGGAACGGGCCGATGCCCTTCGCGGGGTCTACGACGACTATCGTGCCCAGCTGGTGTCGCTCCAGGACAGCCGATCCGAACTGGAGGCGACCCTGGTCGAGATCCGGGCCAACGAGCGGGCCAGCCAGCGGGAGCGTGACCAGCTCATCGAACAGCTTCGCCGGTCCGGGGAGCAGCTCGATGCCCGCGTCGAGTCGCTGCGGGAGCAGGAACTCGCCACCCTCCAGGCCGGCGCGGCCACGCCGCAGCTGGCTGCCGTGGCCGGCGAGGACTCGCCGGAGCTGTTCGTCCGCCGGGCCGACATCCTCGGCGAGCTCTACGACCGGCTGGCGAGGGTCGAGTTCTCGATCGTCTCGCTGACCAACCCGATCCTGCTGCCGGGCGAGTCGTTCCGGGTGCCGACCGACCTGGCGCCGGAGCTGCTGCGCTGGGACAACTGGCGCGAGGTCGGCGAGACGGCTTTCGCGCTGGGTGAGTACTTCAACCAGCACCGCATCCACCTCGATCAGACCACCGCCCGAGCGGTCGAGGCGTGCATCGCGACGATCCGCTCGACGCTGACGCGGGAGATCTACCCGTCCCTGTCGGAGCACCCGGACGCCGACCAGGAGCGCCAGCTCCGCGAGTCACTGGCGACGCTGACCATCATCCCCCGCCTGCGCCGGTACCTCGAGGCGCAGTACCGCACCTTCACCGGGATCGCCGAGCCGGACGAGGAGGACAGCCCCCCACCGACCCCAGCCGGCGAGGGCAGCCGGGCATCGTGAGAACTGTCGTCTCGAGACGGTTCGCCCGACCGGTCGCATCCTAGAGGGTGGACGGGAAGGTCTCCGGGATCTCTCCCGTCTCCCACGTCGGAGTCCGCTCCAGTGGCGTCAGCGCCTCGGTCTCGTCCAGGTGAATCATCGCGTCGAACTGCTTGGTCAGGTCGGTCCGGAAGTAGTGGCTCTGGCGCTCAGTGTCCGGGCGATAGATCACGCCGATCGCCCGCTGGAGACGACGCCGTCCGAGGGTCTCGGCCAGGGCCGGATCGCGCAGCGACAGGAGGAAGCGGGGTTCCCCCGTCTCCTGGGCGAGTTGGTGGAACAGCGATTCGTAGGACCCGGGCAGCCCGGGTCGGACCCGCCGGCGCTCCGCCGGGTCTCCCCAGTCGTTCGCGGCGGTCACCGTTCCGGTATAGGTGCTGAACCCGATCAGCACCGCCTCATCGTCGACCCGTTCGCGGACCAGTTGACCGAGGTTCAGCTCGCCGCCCGAGCCCATCTCCGTCGCCCGCGCGTCGCCGAGGTGCGAGTTGTGAGCCCAGACGACGACCCTGGTCTCTGGTTGGCGCTGGTCGAGGAACGCGGTTAGTTCCCGCAGGGTCTCTGCCATGTGGCGGTCGCGCAGGTTCCAGGAGGAGGCGCCCCACTGGAACATCGAGCGGTAGTAGGCCTCTGCGTTCATCACGAGCCGGGCGTTCTGCTCGGCGGCGAACTCCGCGTCCACTGGGTGCTCGATCCCCTTCCGGGCGAGCTCGGCGGAGTGGTGCTGCAGCTCGAGCAACTGCGCGACGACCTCGTCCTCACACGGCTCGATCACTCCGGCGTTCGTGGCGTAGCCGTAACTCTGGCCGTCTTCTCCGAAATGATCGAAGCAGGCATAGCGCTGGCGGGCCCGGACCGCCGCCTCCGGATCCATCCTGTCCAGGTAGTCGAGGACGGCTTCGACCGATGCCTGCAGGCTGTAGAGGTCGAGGCCATAGAACCCCGTCTGCACCGGGACGTCGTCACGCGCGTTGTGCCGTCGGAGCCACTCGACGAAGTCGACCACGACGGTATTGCGCCACATCCACTGTGGGAATCGCTTGAAGCCACCCAGGGCCTGCTCGGCGCTATCGTCCGCCTGCCCGCCCCGCACGTACTCGTTCACCCGGTAGGCATCAGGCCAGTCCGCCTCGACCGCGACCGCCGTGAACCCCTTCTCCAGGATCAGCCGCTTCGTGAGTTCCGCCCGTTCGCGGTAGAACTCCTCGGTACCATGTGACGCCTCGCCGATCAGGACGTACCGGGCGTCGCCGACGATGTCCATGATCTCCGGTCCCATGACGTCCCAGGGGTGAACAGCCCCCGCGAGGTCGCTGGATCGCTGACCGAGGCGACCGTCGATCCGGGTGCCGAAACCGGTGCCGGTGCGGTCAGTCTGCGGGCTGGTCATCTCTGATCTCCTCGAGGAGTGCACACACCTCTTCGTCGGACGTCGAGGTGAAGTCGTCGTACCACCGCCCGACGGCGTCGAACGGCTCGGGGAACATGGGGCAGACGGCGTCGTCGACCAGACCTGCCAGCGCGTCGAAACTATCCCGGGGGGCGACCGGAAGGGCCATGGTGACCCTGTCGGCCGCCCGGGCCCGGACCGCCGCGATCGCCGTCCGCATCGTGGCCCCGGTAGCGAGGCCGTCGTCGACCAGCATCACCGTACGCCCGGTGAGCGATGGTTCCTGACGCGAACCACGGTAGCGCCGCTCACGCCGCTGGAGCTCTCGCCACTCCCGGGCGGTAACGTGGTCGATCGCCTCCCGGGGGACCCGGTGCTCCCGGATGACGCCCTCATTCAGGAAGCGAACGCCCCCGGAGGCGATGGCACCCATGGCGAGTTCATCGAACCCCGGTACCCCGAGCTTGCGGACGAGCATGACGTCGAGAGGAACACCGAGGGCACGGGCGATCTCGAACCCAACCGGGACGCCGCCCCGCGGTAATGCGAGGACGAGCAGATCTGGGCGCCCGGCGTACGCGAGGAGTTCGCGTGCGAGTTCCCGCCCGGCCGACCTGCGGTCACGATACCGTCCACTCACGGCGCGTCACCGATCACGGCGTCCCCCAGGCCGGTGCCAGGCAGAACGACCGACCGCGGAGATCGACCCCACCAGCCGAGCCCGTGTGATGGTCAGACAGCCACGCCGGCGGACCACAGGTGCGGCGCATCAGGTCCCGGCGACGTCGCGCATGCCACTGATCGTCTCCGCGTAGGCGTTCTCGGTGATTGCCCGGACATCGAAGCTCATCAGGTCCATGTAGGGCTGCAGGAACGCCGTCAGTTCCCTCGGGTCGTCGTAGTCGACGATCAGGAAGCCGGACCCACCGCCGACCAGGTTGTACCAGCCCCGGATGCGCTCAGGGTGGTTACGGTCGGCGTCGTGCTGCTCGACGGTCCGACGGGCGACGGCTTCCCGCGTCGTTCCCGGAAACCACGTGAACTCGCAATAGAACAGCATGACGATGACCTCCATCTCTCGTGCCGGACGGACTCCAGCGCGCATACGGCACGAGACGCAGAGGACATACCATGCCAACGTGAACGATCAAATCGGTGAAGCGTTATTGGTCCTTCCGGGCGTCCTGGCCGAGGGTGACCGTGGTCCGGACCGTCCCAGCGCGGGGCGTGCCGGCGGTGATCGTCAGTGCCGTCCCGGCCGGGGCGGTGACTACCCACTCGACCAACTTGCGGCTGAGGTTGGGGTACTCGCTGCGCTGGGCAAGGGCGGTGTGCTGGCCCGACCGCCCGGCCAGGTGCCCGATCTCCTGCTCCGCCTTGCCGGAGGCCGAGACGAGCGACGCGCCGTCCGGCAGATCGACCGAGACCCGGATCGGTTTGGGCTGTCCGGTGGCGCGGGCCGTCTCACTCCCGTAGGTCGGCAGGAAGCCGCTGTTGCCGATCGTCGCCCAGACGCGGTAGACGCCCTCACCGACCGCCTCGGCGCCGGCGTCGACGACACGGAGCTTCGGCGCCGTGCCCATCGCCCGCACGGTGAACGGGACGTTGCGGTTGATCTCCCCCTCGAGGAACGGACCCGGCGGGTTCTGGACACCGAACTTGAAGTCCCAGCCGCCGATCTCGACCGGCCCGAGCTGGGGGTGATCGAAGGCGCGCCACGGCGTGAAGCCCCGCCCGCCCGCCTGCTGGTCGAGCAGGTGCAGCATCTTCAGGTCGTCGTCCTCGCCGCGCTCCTTGGGCCACCTGATGAAGTCAGTCACGTCGCAACCGGCCTCCATCGGCAGGCTCCAGAGCTCGGTCGCGAAGGCGAAGACGCCGACGTAGTCGAACATCCAGTCCTGGAAGGAGCCGTAGATCGGCTTCTTCTTGTCGTAGGCGAAGTCGTGGAAGATCGAGACGCAGCGGTAGCCGGTCTCCTCCTCGCCCATGGCCCCGATCGCCTTGTAGGCCTCCAGGTCGTGCTCGGGCAGCTCGTCGTCCGGCCGCAGCGCCGACGCCCGCAGGATCACCCGCGACTGGGTGTGGTAGTGCTGGGAGCCGTGGATGTTGGGGTGGTCGAGGATGAAGTCAGCGACGGCGCGGGTCTCCGGCTCGCTGAGCGGGTACGGACCGGCACCCTTCTGCGTCCACTCCGGCTTCCAGTCGCGGGGCATGTTCCGGTTGAGGTCCAGCCCCCACTTCGGCGGGGCGACCTTGACGGCACCACCATCAAAGTTGTCGATCAGCCCCTCGGGGTGGACGAAGTAGTACTCGCCGCCGAACTCGTCGGCGCCGCGCCGGACCATCACCCGGTCGTCCTTGGTCGACGCCTTCCACGGCCCGTCCACGTCCCTGACGCGCATGTAGCCGATCGTGCCATCGCCATCGAGGTCGGCGAGCTGGATGCCATCG
>CADCWK010000092.1 GCA_902806375.1 uncultured Thermomicrobiales bacterium | reverse complement strand
GCACCATCGTCGGGCTGCGGCTGGCGACGACCCCGGCCGACCTGCTCCGTCTCGGGATGGAGAGCGTCGTCTACCGCTTCGGCCTGATCGCGGAGCGCCTCCGGCCGCTGGTGGGGGAGGCACCGATGGTGATCGCCAACGGCGGCGCGATCCTGCGGTCGGAACCGTGGCTGCAGATGACGGCCGATGTGCTCGGCGAGCCCGTCCTCGCCCTCCCGGCCGAGGACGAGGCGTCGGCGGCCGGCGCCGCGATCGTCGCCCTGGTCGGCGCCGGCTACCTGCCCGACATCGAGGCGGCGCCGGACTGGGCGACCGGTGACCAGACCCGCCGCTTCGACCCCGACCCGGCCAACCACCGGATCTACGCGGCGGCCAGCGAGCGCCAGAGGCGCCTCGAACGCCGGCTCTTCCCGGACGGTACGACCTGGGACACCGGGGACGACGCCTGAGCCGGGACGGACCGTGATCCAGGTCATCGCGGTGGCGTTGATTCTGGCCGGGACAGCCATGTGGCACGGGTGGCCTGAGGGGCGATCGGTCTCGCGAGGTGCCGGACCTGCCCGAAGCGGGACGGCTGGCGGCGATCGCGAGGTGCCGGTCGTCGCCGGGCACGTCTTGCATCCCCTCCCTCTCCCCCTCGGCCGTCACCGGTGGCCGCTACCCTATACTCCCCAACCGAATCGTCAGAACCGGCCGGAGAGGACCGGTCCGTGCCAGCGGCACGGTCCAGCCTCGCCCGGTGCTCGTGGTCGGTGTGATGGGTCAGGGACCGTTCGAGGGATCGTCAGCCGCCCGGCGCCAGCGCGCCGGCGGGACAGCCCGGCAATCCGCCGCTGGTCGTGCCTCCGGGCAGCGACGCGGTCAGCCGACCCATCCGTCCGAGCCATCGCCCATGCGGCCGGTCATGTCGCCCCGCGACGGGACCAGTCGCCGCGACCGGGATCGCGATCGCCGGCGGCGGTCCCGGCCCGACCGTCCGGCCGGTCCCGTGCCGACGGACCTCGGCAGCCACATGCGGCACCACCGGCAGCGGCGGAGCCCGCCGGGGGCGCGGTTCGCGGGCGGGATCGTCGGCGAGTTGCTCCGCCGGGCGGGAGCGCGGCCCGATGCCGCCCGGATCTGGGGGGCCCTCCTCGCCGGGATCGTCGGGGCCCTGTTGCTCGGTGTGGCCGGGATCTCCGACAACTACCTCCACCGCGGCGTCGAGACCTCGGCCAACGCCCCGTTCGTCGTCCAGCCGATCGGCGACGCCCCGGCGACCAACGAGGATCTGCTGGCCGTGCCCGAAGGGGAGCGGGCGGCGGTCATCGACCAGATGGCCGCCAGCGGGATCCGCTACGTCCGGATGCCGCTGAGCTGGGCCGACCTGGAGCCGGAGCCGGGCGAGTTCGCCTTCGACGACCTCGAGGGGATCGTCACCGCGCTGGAGGCGGCCGGCATCACGCCGGTCGTCGTGGTCGCCGACACGCCGGAGTGGGCCCGGGGGGACGAGACCGCCGCCGCGATCGACACCCCGCCGGCCGACGCGACCGACATGTACGGGTTCATCGAGCGCCTGATGACCGACTTCCGGGGACGCCTGCCGTTCCTGCAGGTCTGGGACGCCCCGAACGACCCGGCGCGGTGGGGCGGCCAGACACCCGACCCCGTCGGCTACGCGACGCTGCTGGGCGAGTCGGCCAACGCCGCCCGGATGGCGTCGCCCGGCGTCCGGATCGTGCTGGCCGAGCTGGCCATCGCGCCCGCCAGCGGCCCGGATGACCTGAGCTACCTCCGGGCGCTCTACCGCTCGCGGGCGGCCGACTTCTTCGACGTCGTCGCCGTCGTTGCCGACGGGGGCGACCGGTCGCCGTTCGACCGGCAGGTCGGCGGCGACCGGATCAACGTCTCCCGCGCCGTGCTGGCCCGCGAGGTGATGGACGAGGAGAACGACCCGGCGACGCCGGTCTGGGCGACGCACTTTGGCTGGACGACCGGGGACGGCGGCGTCACGGCCGCGGAGCAGGCCGAGTACACGGTCGCCGCCATCCAGCGGCTGCGGATGGAGTGGCCCTGGATGGGTCTGACCTTCCTCTGGGGCTTCACGGCCACCGGGATGGACGATCCGGGCCGGGCACTGGTCGTCGATGGCGAGCCGACGGCGACGCTCCAGGCGATCAGCGCCAGCGCCCAGGACCTGACGGGGGTCGCCCCGACCGGCTACACGCCGCTGGACGCCCCGGCCGTGCGGCTGACCGGGGAGTGGACCCGGCAGGCGGCCGCTCCGGAGTACCAGACGACCCCGGCGGTGGGTTCACAGGTGGAGATCCGGTTCGACGGGTCGGGGTTGATCGCCAACGTCTCCTACGGGCCGAACACCGGTCTGGTCCGTGTCCGGCTGGATGGCGGGCCGGTGGCTGGCCTGCCCATCGATGCCGACAGCGACGGGACGGCCTCCCTGCTCGACCTCTCGGCCGGGTTCGCCTTCAACGCCTCTGAGCCGATCGTGACCGGGCTCGACCCGGGCCCCCACACGCTGACGATGGAACTGGTCTCGCCGGGCCAGCTGACCGTCGGTGGGCTCATCGTCGTCCGGGACCTGCCGACCCTCTGGCCGATCGTCGTGCTGGCGGTCGCCGGGGCGGTGCTGCTGTTCCTCGCGATCCGGGAGATGCTCTACGTGCTGCTGCTCCGGCGCGGGTACCTGCGTCGCCGCCGTGAAGTCGACCTCAACCCGGCCGGCCGGCTATGAGCGCGCCGTCCCTGCGTCCCACCGCCGCCCCGGCCGGGCTGCTGGTTGTCGATCCGGTCCGGCGCCTCGCCTGGCTGCCGCCGCTGCTGGCCGTCGCCGCGGTCGCGGTCCTCCTGGTGGTCCCGTACCCCGGCTCGGTGGTCGTCTGCGGCGCGATCGCGGCCGGGGTGATCGCGGCCCTGTCGCCGGCCTGGGCGCTGACCCTCCTGACCGGGGCGCTGGCGCTGAACAACGCGGTGGACTGGGCGGCCGGTGGCACGACGATCACCCTGCCGTACGCGATGGTGATCGGGGTCCTGATCGGCTGGGCGCTGCGGACGCTCGCCTTCCGCGAGCCATTGCGGCAGTCACCGGTGGTCTGGCCCCTGGCCGCCTGCCTGCTGGCCGTGCTGGCGTCGGTCGCCGTCGCCCGCGACCTGGACGCCTGGTCCAATGAGGCCCAGGTCTGGGCCAACGGGCTGGCCGTCTTCGTGGTCGCGAGCCAGGCGTTGCGGACCCCGGCCGAGGCCTGGCGGATCATCGGGACGATGGCCGCCTGCGTCATCGCGCTGACCGGCTACGCGGCCTGGCAGGTGGCCGGGGACATCGGACCCGCGTCGTATGAGGTCGGCGGGCTGCTCAGGGCCTACGCGACCTTCGGCGGTCCCAATTCCTTCGCCAAGTACCTGGAGATGACCGTCCCGTTGCTGGCCGCGATCAGCGGGGCGTGGCTGGTGGCGGTGACGCCGTGGCTGGGGGACCGGGTGCCGGTGATCGCGCGCTCGATCCCCTGGTGGGTGGGGTCGCTGGCCACGGCGGCGACGGTGGCCGGCGGGCTGGCCATGGTCCTGACCCAGTCCCGCGGCGGCTGGATCGGCGTGGCGCTGGGGCTGGCGGTCGTCGCGGTCCTGCTCGGCGGGGTCTACCGCTGGACGTTCATCCTCGCGACCTTCGCCGTGATCCTGCTGGCCATCCTGACGCCGGCCGGCGACCGGGTCGCGCTCCGGTTCGGCTCGGAGGCGCTCGGGATCAGCACGTCCCCCGGCCCGGTCAACGTCACGCCGGCCAACTGGGCCGTCCAGGAGCGCCTCGCCCACTACCGGGCCGGGCTCCGGATGGCCCGCGAGCACCCGTGGCTGGGGGTCGGGGCCGGGAACTTCGACGCGAACTACCGGGAATCGACCGAGGTCTGGCGTTTCCGGATCCCGCGGAGCCATGCCCACAACGCCTACATCCAGGTGGTGGCCCAGACGGGGATGATTGGCCTCGGTGCCTACCTTGCGCTTATCGTGACCGTAGCCATTCGCCTGCGCTCCCGCTGGCGGGCGGTCCGGGGCAGCGACCGGATCATCGTGATCGGCGCGATTGGCGTCTCCGTCGCGGTCGCCACCCATAATGTCTTCGATTATCTTCATGTAGGTGTGCTGCCGATGCAGTTGAGCCTGGTCTGGGCCCTCGCCGAGCGCGTGCGGCTCGACCCGGAGATGCCCGCCGATCCCGGGCAGGAGAAGGGTTCCGCGTGACCGATCCCCGTACCGTCCCCGGGCCGCGACCGGTCCTCGCCTCCTCCGATGGCCGACCGGGCGACCACGACCCTGCCGGGCCCGGCGACCAGGCCGGGCGGGGAGCCGCCGAGGCCGAACTCGAGCAGGAGACGGCGGTCCCGCCGACGAGCCTCGGCAAGCGGTTCCTCCAGCCCCAGACGCTGATCTCGTTCGCCATAGCGATCGCGATCGCCGTCTTCTTTATCCTCCGGCTCGACATCGACCCGGCCGAGGTCTGGAACAACGTCCGCGAGACCAACCCGTTCCTCTACGGGCTGGGCTTCGCCGTGTTCTACCTCGGGTTCATCCTGCGGGCGTACCGCTGGAAGGCGATGCTGTCCCGCTGCGGGATCGACGAGCGTCACGGCTTTCACATCCCGGGTCTGCCGCGGTTCCTCGAGATCTACCTGATCTCCTGGTTCGCCAACTGCATCGTCCCGGCCAAGATGGGCGACGCGGTCCGGAGCTACCTGTTCAAGAAGGACACGAAGGCGCCCTTCAGTTCGACGTTCGGCACGATCCTGACCGAGCGGCTCGTCGACCTGATCGCCCTGTTCATCGCCATGATCGGGTCGGCGGTGATCGTCTTCGGGACGCACCTGCCCGGGCAGGCCAGCAACGCCGTCATCGGCGGGACGGCTCTCCTCGGTGCGGCCGCGATCGGGGTCGCCGGGCTCTGGTTCGTCCGTGACCGGATCGAGCTGTTGCTGCCGGAGCGGCTCCGCGAGCAGTACGTCCGGCTCCACGGGGCGATGTTCGCCTCGCTCCGGCGGCCGGAGCGCTTCATCGGGATCGGCTTCGTCATCTGGCTGAGCGAGGGGCTGCGGCTCTACCTCGTCTGCCTGGCGCTCGGGGCCGAGGTCACGTTCGCCACGGCCGTCTTCGTGGCCCTGATGGCGTCGCTGCTGACGGCAATACCGTTCACCCCGGCCGGCCTCGGCGTGGTCGAGGGCGGCATGACGGTCATCCTGACCTCGTCGGTGATCGGCGTCGCGCCGGACATGGCCCTCGCGATCACGCTGCTGGACCGGGTGATCGGCTACTGGAGCATCATCGCCGTCGGCTCCGTGCTGTACCTGTTCCGGATGCGGCGGGAAGTCGCGGAGACGGTGCGCGGGACCGTCGTCCCGGCCCGCTAGGGGCCACCGGGATGCCGAACCGGTCCGGTCCTGGCCTGCGGGTCATGGTCGACGACAGCGCCGCCGTCCACCAGGGGGCCGGGATCGGCCGCTACGCCCGCAATGTCGTCCGGGCGGCGATCCTGGCCGGCGATGACATCGACTGGGTGCTGGCGTACGCCGCCGGGAGTGCCCGCCCGCCGTTCTTCGAAGAGGCTCTCGGTGGACTCGCCGCGAATGACCGGGTAGAAGTGCGCCGCCTGCCCCTGTCCGACGCCTGGGCGACGCGGCTCTGGCACCGGGCGCGGCTGCCGGTCCCGATCCAGTTGCTGGCGCGGCGGCGGGCCGATGTCGTCTACAGCCCGGACCTGGCCGTGGCGCCATCGGGCCGGACGCCGCGCGTCCCGACGATCCACGACCTCGCCTTCCTGGTCCACCCCGAACTCTACCCACCCCGGCTGCTGGCATACCTGCGGGCCGTCACCGGGCGGCAGATCGCCGCGGCGGCCCACGTCGTGACCGTCTCCGAGAGTTCGCGGGCAGACCTGGTCGAGCGAGCGGGCGTCGCGCCGGATCGGATCAGCATCGTCCCCAACGGCGTGGACAAGCGCTTCTTCGTGGCCCGGCAGCCGGACGCGGCGCTGCGGGCGCGCCTCCGGCTGCCGCAGGACTATCTCCTGACCGTCGGCTCCCTCGAGCCGCGCAAGAACCACCTCGGGCTGTTCGCCGCGCTCGACGCGCTGGCACCGGCCGACCGGTTGCCGCTGGTCGTCGCGGGCCGGGCGGGCTGGGACAACGAGGCGATCATGGCCGAGCTACGGCGCCGGGAAGGGCTGGGTGAGGTCGTCTTCCTGCCTGATGCCCCCGACGCCGACCTGCCGGCGCTCTACGCCGGGGCGGCGGTGATGGTCTACCCGGCGCGGTACGAGGGCTTCGGCATCCCGGTGATCGAGGCGATGGCGACGGGGATCCCGGTCGTCGTCAATGACACGCCGGCGCTGCGGGAAGCGGCCGGGCCACACGGCATCGTCGCCGACGCGTCCGACCCCGCCGCGCTGGCTGGCGCGATCACCTCGGCCCTCCGCGGGCGCCGGCGGGACCCCGAGCGCCAGGCTTGGGCGCGAACGTGGGACTGGGATCGTTCCGGGGAGTTGCTGGCCGAAGTCCTTGCCAGGGTCAGCCGAGGTTGATCACGGCACGGGACGGCGTGTCCGGTCCATCATGAACAGGTCTGGCCCAGGACACCGTTATCGCCATGTGGGGCGATGACCGCTGCGGCGGCCGGGCCCGCAAGCTTCGCCCCTACCGGGTATGGCGACGCGAAGCCCGAGGCAGGCGAACGGTACGGGGTTTGGCGATGCGGATCGAGACCGACCTGTTGGGATCGTCACGCCTGTTCCGTAGGGGCGAAGCCTGCGAGCCCGGTTTCTACCCGGACCATCGCCGCCAGGCGAAACGGTGTGCGCTATCGCCATACCAGGGCAATCAGGTCGTCTGCCGGACACCGTCGACGTGATCCGTCCAGGCCGTGCCAACGGTTATTGCGTGAGTTCCAGCCGGGCGCCATGTGTCAGGGCCATGTCCTCGCCCGCGAAGGAGCGATCGCTCGTCCGGAGGACGACCGTGTACGGGGCCGGGCCGCGCTGCGCAAGGGCCATGCGGAGGCGGGAGTTGGTTTCGTCGGGTGTGACGAGCTCGACCCACTGGTCTCCGGCCGGGAAGCGGTAAGCCGCCGCGCCGCCCGCGACCGACGGCGCGACCTCGACCCCGTCGTCGTCAAGCAGCACGGTGTAGAGGCGCCGGGCGGCCTGGAGATCCTCGACGACGACGGTCAGGCCGTCGATAGCCTGGAAGCCGCCGGGATGGACGGCCTCGGGACCTGATGGGACGCGGAGTTCACGCGGGGTGCGATCCTCGATGAGGAACGGCCCGGCCGCCGGGGCGCCGCCCGGGACGACGAGGTTGCGCCAGCCGACCTGCTGGCCATCGGGCCGCTGCCGGCCGCCGTCGATGGCGCCATCGTTGGCCAGCCCCTCGCCGGCGATCCGGGCAGCCTCGGCGGAGGCGTCATCGGTCGCCACGGCGAAGTCGATCACGCCCTCCCCGGCGGCGATCGCGTCCCACCAGCGGTGGTCGGCGCGGGTATCCGGGTCGACGAAGGCGATCAGCTCGAAGTACGAGCCGTCCGCGAAGCCGACCAGCGCGTTGTGGGTGACGCCGCCGGTGTGGGTGCCACCGGGGACGACGGTGAAGCCGAGCGTCGTGTAGTCGGCGACCGCCTGGTCGAGGTCGCGGACGCCGATGACGATGTGATCGATCCTGGTAATCATGGTGGTCCCTCGCTGGCCTGGGGCATGGGCGATGCGGCAGCCACACCACCGTCCGGGTGGGCCGGGCTGGCATGGATGGTGGAAGATGGTGGGATCATGCCAGACCCGTTCCCCCGGTGGGGGCGGGCAGCGGCCACAGACAGGAGACCCGCCGTGACCGACACCCCTGCCGCCTCCCAAACCGATGCCCCTTCCGACCAGTCCCGCTTCGTCTGGCACCCGCAGTACCGTGGCCAGACGGTCGCCGAGGTCCGCGCCGCGCTGCTGGACGACCTGCGCTCGGACCAGCGCGCCTACGCGATCACGATCGACGGGCCGGCCGAGAACGAGAGCGACATCCTGGTCCGGGTCGTTGG
>CADCWK010000091.1 GCA_902806375.1 uncultured Thermomicrobiales bacterium | reverse complement strand
TTGGGTCCTGATGTTGTCTTCGATCGCGGTCGGTGGGGCGGGGCCACCGGAGACCCAGTCGACGAAATCGGCGATCACACCGGGGTGTCCGTCGAGTGGGGTCGGCAGCGGGGCGATCTCGGTCGTCCGTAGCCGGCCGCCGCCGAGGTGCTCGTGCAGGCGGACCGTGTGGTCGCGGCCGAGCGTGACGGCGCCGTGCTCGCACTCGAGCCGGTAGGCCTCCTCGTGCCAGCCGTTCTGGGTCCCCCGGGCGACGTGATTGTTCTCGTACTGGCAGACGACCCCGTTGGCCATCCGGACCAGCAGGAGCAGCGTCGTGTCGTTGGCGAACGTCGACCAGGCCGGGTTCCACTGGTAGCCGGAGACCGTCGACGCCTCGGACCCGGTGAGGTTACGGAGCTGGTCGAGGTGGTGGACGGCGCCCTCGTAGAGCATCGCGTAGGGGATCTGGTGCCGGAAGGCGCCGCCGGCGTTCTCGGGCGTGTAGTCGGCGGCGAAGCGGGCGGTGATGTAGTTGAGCCGGCCGAGGGTCCCGTCCGTCAGGACCGAGCGGAGTGTCCGCACGCGCCGGGTGTACCGGTAGTTCTGGACGACGGCCAGCTTGAGGTCCGCCTCACGGACCAGCCGCAGGATCTCGAGCGCGTTGTCCCAGAAGTCCGCCAGGGGCTTCTCGGCCAGCACCGGCAGACCATGGGCGATCGCGAGGCGGACGGCGTCCAGCCGGAGCATCGGCTGGACGACGACGATACAGAAGTCGGCCTCGGCCCGCGCGAACCCGTCGGCCATCGACGTGAACCGCTGGTCGTCCCGCAGACCGAGGCTGTCCCCGGCCCGGCGCAACGTGTCCGGGTCGATGTCGACGAGGCCGGTGACCACGACCCGGTCCGCCATCGCCGGCAGGAAGTCGTTGACCCAGGCCGAGCCAAAACCGCCGGCTCCGATCAGAAGGGCACGCAGTCGCGGCATCGTGTCGTCCCTCAGCGTGACGGATGACTGGATCAGGGGCGGATCGATCGCTCGCCGTTTCTCGGTGAGCCAGGCGGCGTTGGCGGACGGGCCAGGGCGGTCCCACGGCGGTTCCCGGAACCAGTATGGTTCCTGAGTGCGTCGCACGTCTCGATGTTTTCAGGTCGTCTCGAGGGATCTGGGCAGGGATGGTCATCGGAGAATCCACCGGCGTGCGATCCTCGCCGGGTCGGCACCGCCTGCGGAGCGTCACCGCCGGGATCCCGCCGGCCTGGCTGGGGATCATCGAGCTGACCTGTGGCATGGCGACCATCGCCGCCGGCTTCCTCGCCAGCGACATCATCACGGAGTCGTTGCCCGTGATGCTCGCCTCGACGGTCCGCTACCTGATCGCGACGCTGGTCCTGCTCCCGGTCCTGCTCCTGAGCGGCCGGGTGCCCCGGTTCAGCCGGACGACCTGGTGGACGCTGCTGGCGGTCGCGCTCGGCGGGACGCTGATCTTCAACTCCGGCCTGCTCTACGGCCTGCGCTACACGACGATCATCGAAGCCGGGATCGTGACCAGCACGACCCCGCTGCTCGTTGGTCTGTTCGGGCTGCTGTTCTTCCGCGAGCGCCTGTCCGGCCGGTCCTGGCTGGCGATCCTGGCCGCGACCTCCGGGGTCTTCCTCGTCGTCGTCCAGCCGGCGGACGCGTCGGGCGAGACAGTCGGGACGCTGGTCCGGCTGGGCGGCCTGCTGCTGATCCTGATGGCGGCATCCGGAGAGGCGGCGTTCAACGTCTTCGGCCGTCGCCTGCCCCGGTCCGTCTCGTCGATCGCCGCCTCGACCGCGACGATGGCGATCGCGATCGTACTGTTCCTGCCGGGCGCGGTCGTCGAGGTCGTGACCGGACCTGGTATCCCGGCCGACCGGGACGGCTGGCTGGCGGTCGTCTTCATGGGGCTGATCCCGTCCGCCCTCGGTGTGCTGCTCTGGGCCGACGGCGTCCGGCGCGTCTCGCTGGCGGTCAGCGGCGCGGCGACCGCGCTCATCCCCGTCTTCACCTCCCTGATGGCCGTCGCGATCGTGGGTGAGCGGCTCCAGGCGGTGACCCTGATCGGTATCCTCCTCATCGTCGTCAGCCTCGCGTTCCTCGCCCGCTGGTCGGTCCAGGATGGCAGCGGGTTGCCATAACCCACTGCCGATCCATGCTATTCTTGGGATGCGTATCAACAATGCAGCAACTCGTCCGGGCTGCCATGTGCCCGGCGCCCCGATCACCGGATACCGAAGGAAGAGCCCTCCCATGACGACGACCGAGCAGCGACCCGTGACCCTTCCGACGAGCCCGGACCAGCTCGTCCGCCACTCCCGTCCCCGGATCGCCGAGAGCACGACGGAGCTGATCGGCAACACGCCCCTGCTCCATCTCGCCCGTTTCGCCAGGGACACCCCGGCGCGGCTGCTGGGCAAGATCGAGTCGTTCAGCCCCGGCTTCAGCGTCAAGGACCGCATCGGCGTGGCGATGATCACCGACGCCGAGGAGCGCGGGCTGATCACGCCGGGCCGGACGACGATCGTCGAGCCGACCTCCGGCAACACCGGCATCGCGCTGGCCTGGGTGGCCGCCACCCGTGGCTACCGGCTGATCCTGACCATGCCGGAGAGCATGAGCCTCGAGCGCCGTGTCCTGCTGCTGGGCTTCGGCGCCGAGGTCATCCTGACCCCGGCGACGGAGGGGATGGCCGGGGCCGTCGCCCGCGCCCGGCGGATCCTGGCCGAGACCGACGACGCCTGGATGCCCGAGCAGTTCGACAACCCGGCCAACCCGGAGATCCACCGCCGGACGACGGCCGTCGAGATCTGGCAGGACACCGACGGCGAGGTCGACATCTTCGTCGCGGGCGTCGGGACCGGCGGCACGCTGACCGGCGTCGGGGAGGTACTCAAGTCCCTCAAGCCGTCCGTCCGGGTCGTCGCGGTCGAACCGGCCGAGTCGCCGATCCTGGCGGGTGGCCAGCCGTCCTCCCACAAGATCCAGGGGATCGGGGCCAACTTCGTCCCCGGCATCCTCGACCGTGACGTGATCGACGAGATCGTCCATATCGACAGCGCCACGGCCATGGCGACCGCCCGCGAGCTGATGCGGACGGAGGGGCTGCTCAAGGGGATCTCGTGCGGGGCCGCCGCCGCCGCCGCCCGGCAGGTCGCCAGCCGTCCCGAGAACGCTGGCAAGACCGTCGTGGTCGTCCTGCCGGACACCGGCGAGCGGTACCTGAGCACCGCGCTGTTCCAGGACCTCCGCGACCAGGCATCGGCGCTGACCGTCGGCCAGGATCGCTGACGGTTCCCTCCGCGTTCGACGACCGCCCGGCTGCCCGCTGTCCCGGACCTCCGGGGAGTGGGATGGCCGGGCGGTCGTCGTTTTTCGTGCCGGGAACCGGGCAGGTCGGCCGTGGCTCCGGGGTTGCTGATGGTCCAATACCGGAGTCGGGTCGCCAAGCGGAACCAATGTCGGGCATCATCAAGGGAACACGGGCGACACGTCCGGTCGGTCGACGGCGTCTTCGCCGGGCCATGGCGCGTCGGGCCACTACGGAACCACGGAAGCGAGTACCCACGGATGAGCGATCAGGATCGGCCACGGGACGAGATGCGGACGACGTCGGACCTCTGGCCACGGCGACGGCGCGAGGGGACCGCCCCTGGCGACCAGGACGCGGGTAGCGGCGATAGCTCCCTCCAGCTCCACCAGATGCCCGCGTCGGGCGCGTCCGACCTGCGGCCCACCCCCGTGCCGGACAACCCGCCGCGCCGCGTGGCCCGCTCGGCCGCGACGACGAGCGATCCCGCCCAGTCCGACGACCTCCGGCCCGGCCGGCACGACGACAACCCGCTGCGACGGGAGCCACGCGGTGAAACGACTCCCCCGGGGGATCTCCGCGCCCGGGTCGAGCGTATCCAGCGCGAGACCGGGCAGGAGATCGGCGAGCGCCGGGAGCCGGTCCATGTCCGGCCGGACGCGACGCCTCGCCCCGCCGCCCCGTCACCCGCCAGCCCCCCGCGTCCAGCCGTTCCCGCCTCGGAGTCCCAGGGCCTGCCGGCGGCGATGGACGTGTCGCCTCGCCCGCCTCTCGGGGCCCATCCGTCGGCCGCGCCCGCTCCATCTGGCCAGTCGCCGGAGCGTCCGACGCGCCCGGCCATGGCGCCACCGCCCAACCAGCCCGGCGCTGGCGCGGGCGCGCAGAGCCAGCCCGGTGGACCGCCGCCGTGGGTACCCGCCCCGCCGCCGGGCCAGTCCCAGCCGCCCTGGACCTCCGGTGGGCAGACTCCGCCGCCGGGCCCGCCCGGCTGGGGGGCGCCCCCGCCATCGTGGCAGAACCCGCCGGCCCAGCCGCCCTATGGTCAGGCGCCAGCCGTTCATCAGCCGTACGGGCAGCCGCCATCCGGTCCGGCACCGTATGGGCAACAGCCATCCGGTCCGGCACCGTACGGCGGACCACCGGCGGGATGGCAACCGGCCCCCGGACAACCGTGGCCGGGCGTGCCGGCTCAGCCCGCCGCCGCGCCCGTCCGGATGGGCGGCTCGGGGATCGCGCCCTGGGGTATCCGCGAGATCGTCCTGATCATCGTCGCCGGCATCGCGCTCACGGTCGCCTTCCTGCTCGGCGCCGTCGGCATCCTGGAAGGGGCCGGTCGGGACACCACCGATACGATGGACCCGGTCGTCTTCCTGGCCCTCGGCGTCACGATGTACCTCGGCTTCGGTGGGGCGATCTGGGCGGTCCTGATCGCCTGGCGCAAGCGGACGTGGGCCGACCTCGGCTTCCGGCCGACCACGCTGCGTAGCATCCTCTGGATGATCCCGCTGGCCTTCGGGGTCCTGGTCATCGTCAGCGTGGTCGGGCTGCTCCAGGAGCAGTTGTTCGGCATCACCCCGCCGGAGGACAACGGACTGCCCCTCGAGGAGAACAACATCACGACCGGCGGGATCCTGGCGGCGGCGCTGGTCGCGGTCGTGCTGGCTCCCCTGTTCGAGGAGCTGTTCTTCCGGGGGGTGCTGTTCCAGTATCTGCGCAGCCGGTACCTGCTGGTGGCACGGGGGCTGTTCGAGGCCGCGCTGATCTCCGGCCTGGCCTTCGCCGCCGTCCACCTCGGCGGCGCGATCCTCCCGATCCTCCCGGTCGGCATCATCCTCGCGCTGGTCATGCACCGGACCAACAGCCTCTGGCCCGCGATCGCCCTCCACGTCTTCTACAACGGGGTCGTCCTCGGGGTCACGCTCCTGTCCCTCAACGCCGGCATCGCCCCCTGACCCATCCGGCCGGGAGCGCGGCTCAGGGCCCGACCGCTCGTCGCCCGTTCCCGGCGATCACGCATTGTGCGTTAGTCTGTTCACGGAATAGATGGACGGCGAACAATGTCGGGATAGCCGTGGTAGGGAGTGCCTGCCAGTGGTCACCAGGGGCGGGAACGGGGCGGGTATGACGAAGATTCTCGTGGTCGAGGATGAGCGGGACCTCAATGACCTGATCACCCGTCAGCTTCGCCAGGAGGGGCACGATGTCGTGCAGGCCTTCGACGGCCAGACGGCACTCAGCATCGCCCTCGGGGAGGCGTTCGACCTGATCGTCCTGGACTGGATGCTGCCGCGGCTGGATGGGCTGACTGTCGCCCGGCAGATCCGGGAGCGGTCCGTCGTGCCGATCCTGATGCTGACGGCCCGCGGCGAGGAGACCGACGTCGTCCTCGGGCTCGAGGTGGGCGCTGATGACTACCTGACCAAGCCGTTCCGGATGCGGGAACTGATGGCCCGGATCCGGGCCCTGCTTCGCCGCGTCTCGATCGGGGGACCAGCCGAGGAGGCTCGACCAGCCAGCGATGCCCCTGCCGACGCGATCGTGGTCGGGGACGGGTTGCTCGCCATCAGCGAGTCGATGCGGACCGTGACGTTGCGCACGACGGAACTGGATCTGACCCCGAAGGAGTTCGAGCTGATCGCCCTGTTCGCCCGCAACCCCGGTCGTGCCTTCAGCCGGGACTATCTGCTCGAGCGGATCTGGGGCGACGACACCTATGTCACCGACCGGACCGTCGATACCCATGTCCAGCGCCTGCGCAAGAAGCTGGGCGACGAGTCCGAACTGATCCGGACGGTGTGGGGGATCGGCTACAAGTTCCAGCTCCCGCGGGGGTGAGCGCCAGGCCGTCGACCGCGCCGGCACGGGGAGGGTGTGGGCATGACCAGTAATCCCGAGCGACGGTCGGCAACCCTGTCCGACCCGTTCCCGGCGGTCGGGGTCACGGTTCGTCGTCGCCCCCTCTGGCTCCGGGTGCTCCTCGGGACCCGTTACCTGCTGGTCGTCCCGATCATCACGGCGTTCCAGCGGCGCTCCGACCGCAGCCTCCGCTGGCGGCTGGTCGGTTCGCACCTGGCGACCGTCCTCCTGAGCCTGTTCGCCGTCGCGCTGTTGTTGACCGCCGTGTTCCTGGTGCTCAACTGGACGGTTGACCCGCTGAGCACCGAACCGGCTGCCGAGGCGCACGCCGTGGCGATGACGATCGAGAGACTGGGCTGGCAGACCCGTGTCCCGGATGAGGATCTGGGTGTGCTGCTGACCGCGTTCGCGGCTGGCCAGATCGAACCAAACCTCCTCCAGAACGACATCCGGCTGTCCGCGACCGTCGGGCCGACGTTCGCCAATGTCCAGTCGATCTCGGTCGTCGGTCCGGATGGCGTCATCCGGGCGTCGAGCGACCCGGCGCTGGTCGGTCAACGGGTCGACCGGATTAACGGGCCAGCCCAGGTGGTTACCGATCGAGCCCTGAGTGGGGAGGCGCGGGAACAGGATCTCACCTCGTCCGTGCCAGAGACTCAGGACGGAGTCGTCGGTGCGTTTCCTATTCGCGATGAGATCGCGGGCGAGCCGGGGGTCATCCTCGGGGCGGTCGTGATAGACAAGGAGCGCCTGACCCTTCCTGGAACCGCCCTCGGGATAACCACACTGGCCGCCCGCTACTCCGCGACCGTCAGTCTGCTGCTGACGGCCGTCGTCGGCATCCCGGCGATCCTGGTCGCGCTCGTCGTCGGCATCAACCGGGCCCGATCGATCGTCCGGCCCGTCAACGACCTCGCTCGGGCGGCCGAGCGGCTGGCGGCCGGCGATCTCAGCGTCCGGGTCTGGGTGTCGACCGACGACGAGGTCGCCCGGCTGGCGCGGGCATTCAACCGGATGGGCGACCAGTTGCAGCAGAGCCTGGAGCAGGAAGCCGAGGCCAGGGCCCGGGCTGAACGCCTGCTCGCGACCAACCGCAACCTCGTCGCGAACGTCTCCCACGAGTTGCGCACGCCGGTCGCCCTGATGCGGGGCCACATCGAAGCCCTGACCGACGAGCCCGACCGCCTCGAGGCCTACGCGGACATCGCCCTGCGGGAGAGCGACCGGCTGGAGGATCTCGTCGACGACCTGTTCCAGCTTGCCCGCATCGACGCCCAGGGGCTTCAACTTGAGCAGGTGCCTTTCGATGCCGCGGTCGCCGTCCGCGAGGCCGTCGAATCGCTGGCCGAGCCGGCCCGCCGGGAGGCAGGGATCTCGATGGCGAGCAAAGTGCCCGTCACGGGGCCACCGCTGATGGTCATCGGGGATCATTCCCGCCTGGTCCAGGTGCTGCAGAACCTGCTCCGGAACGCGATCCGCTACACCCCGGACGGGGGATTGATCCGCGCCGTGGCCGAGGCGCATGGGGAAACGGTCCGGATCGTCGTGCAGGACACTGGCGTCGGGATCGCCCCGGAGGATATCGAGCACGTGTTCGACCGGTTCTACCGCAGCCATCAGCAGACGGGCCGAAAGGGCGGCGGCGCTGGCCTCGGGTTGGCGATCGCGAGGCAGTCCGTCGAGGAGATGGGCGGCAGCATCGCCGTCGAGAGTGTCCTCGGGGAAGGGACGACCTTCACGATCGATCTCCCCCGGGCCCGGCAGGGGAATTGATGTCGTCATGCCGCCAGGAGGGGGGCGGCAGGACGACCGGTGGGAGTCCGTCGACCGGGAGCAGGTGAGGTGGAGACCGGCGAACCGACCGGTACTCGACGCGCGTCCGAACCGCTGCCG
>CADCWK010000090.1 GCA_902806375.1 uncultured Thermomicrobiales bacterium | reverse complement strand
GCTGCCGTAGCCATTGCGCCATCGGAGATTCGCCTTTCTTATTGGATAGACCGAACGACCGGTGTCGTAGAGGCGAAGCATGCCCGACGCGGGCGCGTTGCGTCGAGGCGGTCAGTCCTCGACCACGATCCCGGCGACCCGCCAGGCCCCACGCTCCTGGGCGACGCTTAGCCGCGCGGCGAGGCTCATCCCACCACCAAAATCGAGCCGGAGGTAGATGACGCCTGGCTCGGCGGCACGGGTCTCCAGGCCGGCGATGCGGGCGGGGACCAGGGCCGGCCGGTCGTCGAAGAAGAGGGCGCGGACGGCGCTCAGTCTCGGCTGGGAGCCGACCAGGTACTCGACGAGCGCGGCGTCCGTGAGCAGTGCGTAGGCGGCGAGCTGGCTCCCGGCGTCGCCGCACGCGACGAGCTCGGCCACGATGGACGTCGCCGCGGCCTGGGCATCCGGCGTCCACGCGGCCGCCGTCGGAGAATCGGGCGCGGCCGGAGGCTCGGTCAGCGACAGCAGGGCGGCGACGTCGTCGAGCGAGCGCGGCGCGACGGTGCAGGCGGCCGACATGAGCGCCTCGCCCGCGACGGGGGAGGCAACCGGCGAGCCGATCGGAGAGGCGACGGCCGTCGGGCTGGCAGGAGCTCCGGTGGCCGTGGCGGTCGGGGGGGCGGTGGCGACCGGGATCGTCGCGTCCAGCGGCGCCCCGCCGCCGAGCCGCCCCGCCGGCGTCGGCTCTTGGGCGATCGACGCGACACCGGTGGTGGCGACGGCGCCGAGGGCGACGGCCCCCGCGACCACGAACGGGCCCGCGATGGCGACCGCGCGACATGTCGTTAGGCGCATGGCACAGCCTCCGGTTTCATTCAGATACGATCATCGTCGGTAGCCGCTTGACGGCCATCTGTCGCCATTCATACAATCCCCGCACCCTACAACCGAGATGTCGCGGCGAGCGCCGCGACGCGTATCAGGTGGGACATCGGCATCCTAGCCGAGGAGGCATCACCCTGTGGCGGAGAACACCCAGGTCAGGCAGCTGTTTCAGGATGCCCTGAGCGGCAAGATCGACCGGCGCGAGGTCTTCAAGCGGGGCGTGGCCCTCGGCTTGAGCGGCTCCGTCGTCGGCATGTTGGCCCTCTCGGCCATGCCCACCGGCCTCCGGCGCGCCATGGCCGCCGAGGAGGGCAAGCCGGTCGGGAACGCCCAACCGTGGATGCTCAACCTCCACCCGAGCTTCCGCCGGGTCGGCGATGCCGTGGGTATCGAGATCGAAGAGGCGCCGACGACGAACTTCAGCTTCGACCGCTTCATCGCCGAGGCCAACGAGCAAACCAGCACCTGGGACTTCTACGCCGGCGTCACGCCGTTCCTGGAGATGATCTCGCTGGTCGAGACGGGCACCATCGAGCCGTGGAGCCCACACCTGCCGGCCGGCCTGCAGGAGGACCTCGCCCCGGCGACCGTCGAGGAAGGGAGCTACAACGGCGAGTTCTACGTCTGGCCGCTTCTGCTCGACATCAACGTCATGATGTGGAACTCCGGCATCCTCCAGAAGGCGGGGCTCGACACGACCACCGCCCCCGCGACGTGGGACGACCAGATCGCCGCGGCCCAGCAGGTCGTCGACAGCGGCGCCGCCCCCTACGGCATCGTCTTCGACGTCCGCGACTGGCGGTCGCTGATCCCCGTCACGCACTCGATCAGCACCGACGTCTACGACCCCGAGACCGGCCTCTTCCAGTACACCAGCGAGGCCGCCGTCCAGGCGCTCGAGATCCTCAAGCGGATGATGCCGCTGACGATCCCGGACGTGCTCAACCCGACCCCGGTCAACACGACCGTCTCGCCGGACGAGCAGGCCTTCGCCGCCGAGCAGGTCGGCTACTACTTCAAATACCAGAACGCCGGCTTCCAGTTCTCCGCCAACTGGCCGGATCCGAGCCTCATCGGCCTCGGCGCTCTGCCGAAGACGCCGGACGGCGTCGGCGGCACCGTCTTCTGGGACACCGGTGCGGTGCTCTTGACCCACGGCGCGAACAAGGCCAAGGCGGTCGAGTACATGCAGACCATCTCCGCCGACGAGCAGATGTGGCGCGATTCCATCACCGGCAACCCGGACGAGGGCACGGTCCCGGTCGGCCAGCTGCCGGTCCTGCAGTCCCTGTGGGCCCAGTGGGAGACCAGCCCGCCGGACTTCATCGCCGCCAACCCATGGACGAAGTCGGTGTTCGAAAGCCTCGGCAACGCCAGCGCGATCGCGCCGACCCCGCTGGCCGTCCTCCAGTTCGATACCGCCCGGACGGAGTGGATCAAGTACCTCTCCGGCGAGGAGCCTGACGCCCGCGTCGCCATGCAAAAGGCCCAGGACGCGGCCCGCGCCGTCTACGACCAGAATGTGACCACCACGGCCACGCCGACGGCGTAGTCCCAGCCGCCGGGCGTTTTCGGCGCCCGGCGGTCCCGCTCGACCACAGGCACGGCCGGCGCGAGGGCCGGCCGTGCCCGTCCCACCCAGAAGCCTCGGAGGGTCTGAAGCATGGCGACGGTGCAGGCAACCGCGACGCGGGCGACCCTCGATGCTCGCCCCACCCGGCCCGCGTGGGTCCGCTCCCTGTGGTCCTTCGCCCGGACTTACCCCTACCTCCTGCCCGCGATCGTCTTCTTCGTCGGCTGGCAGGTCCTGCCGATCGTCAGCGCGGCCCGGCTCAGCTTCACCGACGACCGCTTCCTCGACCAGCTCTCGGCCAACTTCATCGGCCTCGACAATTACCGCCGGGTGATCCGCGACGAGCTCTTCTGGCGCGGGGTGCTGCGGGCCTTCACCTTCACCTGCATCTTCGTGCCCGGGATGATCCTGATCCCGATGCTGATCGCGGTCCTGCTGGACCGTGTGGAGAACGGCTTCCTCTCGACGTTCTACCGCATCGTCCTGCTGATCCCGTCGATGATCCCGGCGCCACTCATCATCATCCTCTGGGTCTGGCTCTATAACAACTACATCGGCCCGATCAACTTCATCCTCGTCGACGTCCTGGGGATCTACGACATCCGCAGCCAGCCGCAGTGGCTGGTTGACCCGAAGTTGACCTTCCTCTCGATCGCCGTCATGGAGTGGTGGTGGGGCCTCGGCTACCACACCATGTTCTTCTTGGCCGGTTTGGCCGCCATCCCGAAAGATCTGTTTGCCGCCGCCCGGATCGACGGCGCCAGCGAGTGGCGCATGTTCTGGAGCATCACCTGGTTCCGGCTGCTGCCGATCATCCTGGTGCTGATGGTGGTCCGCTTCGGCAGCGCCATGGCGGTGATCGACGAGTACATCATCGCCGGCGGCTTCGACCGCAGCCGCAGCACGTACACCTGGACCGTCTACATGTACGACACCGCCTTCGGCGGCGGTGATCAGTTTCGCGGCTACGCCGCCGCGATCGGCTGGGTCGGTGCGCTGATGATGCTGATCGTCGTCTGCTTCATGTTCTGGCTGTTCCGCTCACGGGACTAAGGGAGAGACGCTCATGGCTACCTCCAACGTCGCCCCAAGCTTCCAAGGGAGCCCCGTCTCCCAGCGGTCGGTCCGCGAGATTGCGGACGCCTGGCAGCCCCGGCGGAGCATCCGGTGGGGGCTGATCGCCCGGCACTCGATCCTGATGCTCTTCTCGCTGTCGGTCCTGCTGCCGCTGGCCTGGGTCGTCATCCGCTCGTTGGTCTCTCTGCCGGACGGGACCCAGAACGAGATCCTCCCGCAGAACTGGGTCTCGCCACTCTTCGAGCATTACCAGTGGGTGCTCGAGAAGCGGCCGGACGTGCGGGCGAACTTCTGGAACAGCGTGCTGGTCGCCTGTCTGACCGTTGTCGCCAGCACGATCACCGCGGTCCTGGGTGGGTATGCCCTGGTTCATCTGCCGACGCCCTTCAAGGGCGTCATCTCCGCCGCGCTCGTCGCCTCGCTCTTCTTCCCGACCCGCGTCACCGCCATCACCGGCATCTTCGAGATCCAGGACCGGCTCGGCTTCATCAACAAGACCTGGGCGCTGGTCTTCCCGTACACGGCGCTCAACGTGGCCATCTGCATCTTCATCATGCGGGGCGTGTTCCAAGGCGTGTCGAGCGAGATTCTGCAGGCCGCCCATGTCGATGGCGCCAGCTCGCTCCGGACGCTGATCGGGATCGTCCTGCCGATCATCAAGAACGGCGTCGTGGTGGTCATCATCGTCAGCTTCGTGGCCGCCTGGGGTGAGTTCCTGCTGGCGCTGACGCTGATGAACGACGCCGACCAGCGAACGCTGCCCGTCTTCATCGGAACGGTGACCGGCGGCGTTGGCGGCCTCCTCTGGCCCCGGATCGCCGCGCTCTACATCATGGCCATCCTCCCCGGCCTCGTCGTCTTCGCCGTCGCCCAGCGCTGGTACACCAAGGGCCTCCAGGAGGGCGCGCTGAAGGCGTAGGCTGGGGGCGTAGAATGCGAGTGCCAGCCTGATGTCGCCGCTGGCGACATGCCGCCGAGGAGCGCATACCGTGACCAGCCGTCCCTACACCGTCGTGATCGAGCGCGATCCGGATACCGGATGGCTCGTCGGCGAGGTCGTCGAGCTGCCCAGCTGCTACACCCAGGCACCGGACATGGCGACCCTCGAAGCCAACATCCGCGAGGTGGTCGAGCTCTACCTCGAGGTGACCGGCGAAGTCGACCCCGAATCGATCTTCGTGGGAACGATGCGTCTCGACATCCCGGCCTAGCCACCGATGCCTAAGCTGCCGGTTGTGCCGTTCCGCGATCTCGCCAGAATCGCGGAGTCGCTGGGCTATGTCCGTGTGCGGCAGAAAGGCAGCCACGTGATGTTCCGGCGCGCCGACGGCCAAACGATACCGATCCCAGACCACGGGTCACGCGACCTGGTCCGACCGCTGATCCATCGGATCATCAAGGACATGGGTCTCTCCATCGACGAGTACGTCAAGCTGCTGGACGAGCTGTAGGAGAACGAACGATGCCCGCCCTTCCCGACCGCGTCGCCCTCATCACCGGCGCCGGGTCCGGCATCGGCCGTGCCACCGCCTTGCTCTTCGCTCAAGAAGGCGCGACGGTCGTCGCCGCCGACAAGATCGGCGAGCGTGCCGAGGAGACCGCCCGGCTCGTGACCGAGGACGGCGGGCGGGCCATCGGCGTGACCGCAGACGTCAGCGTCGCGGCGGACGTCACGGCCATGGTCGAGGCAGCCGTCGGCTCGTTCGGACGGGTGGACGTGCTCGTCAACAACGCGGGGCTCTCGGTCGGGGACACCATCCTCGATTTCGACGAGGCCGCCTGGGACCTCAACCTGGACGTCGTCCTCAAGAGCGTCTACCTCTGCTCGCGGGCCGTCCTGCCCGGTATGCTCGAGCGCAAGCGCGGCGCGATCTGCAACATCAGCTCGGTCAACGGCATCTTCGCGGTCGGAGAGTCGGCCTACGCCGCCGCCAAGGCCGGCATGATCAGCCTGACTGCGAACATGGCCAACCACTTCGGCAAGGACGGCGTCCGCGTCAACTGCGTCGCCCCCGGCACCATCCGGACCCCGATCTGGAGCGAGCGCTTGAAGAAGGATCCCAACGTCTTCGATACGCTGAAGGTCTGGTATCCGCTCGGTCGGGTCGGCGAGCCGGAGGACGTCGCCAACGCCTGCCTGTTCCTCTGCTCGGATGCCGCCGCGTGGATCACGGGCGTCACGCTGCCGGTCGACGGTGGCCTGACGACCGGCAACTTCCGCATGAACACCGCCCTCCAAGGTGACGACGCATGATGATCGATTCCTCCTTCCCCACCGACGCCGATGTCGTGGTGATCGGTGCCGGCGCCCTGGGGCTGGCCACCACCTTTGCCCTGGCGAGGGCCGGCGCCGGACGGGTCGTCCTGCTCGACCAGTTCGAGCCGGCGACGCAGGCGTCGGCCCGGGCTGCGGGGCTGTTCAAGCTGCTGCAGTTTAGCGAGGTCAAGACGCGGCTGGCGGCCCGGTCCATGGCCATCGTCCGCGGGTTTGAGGCAGAGACCGGCGTGCCGCTGCCCTTCGTCGACTCGGGCAGCATCTACGCCGCCCGGACCCCGCAGCACGCGAGCATGGTCGAAGCAGAGGTCGAAGACGGTCGCGGCTGGGGCGTCGAGCTCGTCCGGATCGACAACGCCGAGGCGCACCGACTCGCGCCCTACCTGGCCGGCAACAACCTGCTGTCGGCCTACCTCGTCCCCGGCGACATCTACGTCGAGGAGCCGCGGTCGATGCTGCTCGCCTTCTGGCAGGCGGCCGAGCGGCTCGGGGCACGGGTGATCGGCCACGCGCCGGTGACCGGCATCCGGGTCGAGGGCGGCGCGGTGACGGCCGTCGAGACGCCCCACGGCGAGATCCGAACGCCGCTGGTCGTCGACAGCGCTGGGGTCTGGTCGCGGATCGTCGGGCGGATGGCGGGAGCGGACGTCCCGGTCCAGCCGGTCCGGCACCACCTGCGGATCACCTCGCCGGTCGCCGGAATCGAGGCCAAGCAGCCCGTCGTCCGGCTGATCGACGCGGCGACCTACGTCCGGCCGGCCCGCGGCGGCGTCATGTACGGCGGCTTCGAGCAGGACCCGCTGGCCCTCGACCCGGAGACGATCGAGGGCTTCTCGATGGACAAGCTCCCGTTCGACCACCACGTCAACGACCGGTTCCGCGACGCCGTCATCGACGAGTTCCCCGACCTCGCCACCACGACCGTCCAGGAGCAGCGCGGCGGCATGTTTACGATGACGGCCGACGGCATGTTTTTAGTCGGCCCGTCGGACGCGGCGCGGGGCTTCTGGGTCGCCAGCGGCTGCAACGGCAGCGGCTTCTCGCTCTCGGCCGGCATCGGCAGCGTCCTGGCCGAGTGGATCGTCGGTGGCGCCCCGCCCTTCGACGTCAGCGCCCTCGACCCAAACCGCTTCGCCACCGAGAACCTGAGCGACGAAGAGCTACGGGGAGCCGGTATCTGGCAGTACGTGAACTACTACACTCCGGCGGGCGCATAGGGGCGGATGACCCGTCCGGCGAAACCCACTAGGCCTGTAGAGGAGCCCATCTAGGGCTCCCGAATTCGATGTCCAGTACGGCCGAGCAAAGACCGTGTCCCGACCGCCGCCGTTCCGACCGCACCTGACATCGACCCTTGTGGACCTCGGCCCTACCCCTCGAGGCCCAGCAGGTCGTCAATCGTCTCCTGGTCGATCAGCGACCACGTCGTGGTGACCAGATCGTCCGCATCGAACACGTACCAGCTCAGCCCGATCACCGTCGCCGATTGGTCACCCTTCGCCGTCAGCACGATCGTCCGGGTGACCACGACGTCGCCGCTCGCCACCGCCTCGTCGACCACCACGCCGTAGGAGTCGTACGTCTCCGCGATGTAGGCGGCCCGGTTCTCCAGCCGGATCGCCAGCGCCTCGAGGCCTGGCTCCCGCCCCGGGTACGGGCTCCGGAAGTCCGGCGACGCCAGCTCCCGCAGCGCGCCGACGTCCGACCGGCCGTAGACCGCCGTCTCCCACCGGGTCGCCCGGCGCAATCGCTCTTGCGACCGCGCATCCATCTCGGGCGCGGCCCCCGGCGTCGCCTCCTGCGCGGCGATCGTCCGGACGGGCGCCAGCCCCGCCGTCCCTGCGAGCATCCCGGCGATAGCGGTCCGGCGATCGATGGAAGCCATTTCAAACCCGTCCGTACCGATATCGATACCGTGTGCATCAGGGCGTCAGTCTACGCCCGTGCCAGCACGATCTAAGACGGAGGCATGCGTCCATGTCGCCATCGTCGTTCGATGAAGCGACCGGGGTCCACATCTGACCAGGGAGCTCGTGAAGGGCCTACTTGCAGGGACGGGTGTTCCATCGAGCCGATTGGAGATCGACCTGCGCGCTAGGCGGTGCGCCGCAACTGCCGGGTCAGCTCATACCCGCCCCATCCACCTCCCATCTTCCTCCCTCATCCTTCCTCCCTCCTCGCCGGCCGTGAATCGCTTACACCCCCTTGTTGACACCGGCGAACGCCCTCTCTAGAATCCGGCAACCGATTGCAGCACTGTTGTCTCGCCCCATCGAGCCTCGCAGGGAGA
>CADCWK010000089.1 GCA_902806375.1 uncultured Thermomicrobiales bacterium | reverse complement strand
GACGAGGATCGCCAGCGGGATTCCCTCCCGAACGAGGAAGCGGCGAACGGAGACCTGCCCGTCGTCAGCGCTACCGTCCTTCGTGGGAGGCGTGTTCGGGATCGCGGTAGTGCCCGGTGCGTGAAGCGGTACGGTGGTTGGGGGCAAGACCCGGTGCTCCCTGATGTGTGCCGGTCTCGTCGCGCCGATCGCGCGGCGCCGGGTGTCGGTGCGGACCGGCAGTCTACGTGAATCTGTGCGGTGACGTCCCGGCGGGTCATGACAGCCCAAGGCATGCCGGACCGTGGCGGTCCGGGCCAGGGAGCTATCCCGTGATGCCGGGTGCGGCCCGCGCCAGCCAGTCCAGCAGTGCCGGCTCGTCGGTGAACAGGCGGTCGAGCGCCTCGCCGACCATCGGGTTCAGGTCGTCACCGGGCAGCCAGGCGCGGGCGTCGGTCTTGAGCCCGACTACCCGGCGGTTGGCCCGGGACGGGTCGGCGTTGCGCGTCGCCCAGGCGATCCCGATCTCGACGCACACGCCCTCGTCCGGGACGCGGCCGTCCAGCACCGCCAGGACCAGGTCGGCGGCGATGACCTCGGAACTGTCCAGCGTGAAGACCGAGCGCCGCATCTCCGCGAGCTGTTCCGGGGTGGCGTCGTCTCCCATCCCGGCCATCTCGTGCCCGTCGCGCTGGGGCAGGAAGACGCTGTGGCCGCGCTCCTCGAGCTGCCAGGTCAGGCGGGCGTTGAAGCGCTGCTCGGCGGCGTTGAACAGCGGAGCGGCGAAGTAGATCCGCAAAGCGACTGGTCCTTCCGGTTCCCATAGGGTCAGGTGAGGTCACGTTCCCATCCCCGGGCACGATCCACGGCGCGACGCCAGCGGGCGTGGCGGCTGTCGCGCTCATCGGCGGAGATCGCCGGTTCGAAGCGACGGTCCGCGCGGTGGCGCGTCCGTTCGGCGTGAGCTTCGGCCGTGTCGAGCCCGGCGCCGATCCGGGCCAGGGCCGCCGCCCCGAAGGCCGTCGTCTCGAGCACGGCTGGTCGGACCACCGGGACACCGAGGAGATCGGCCTGGAGTTGCAGGAGCATGTCGTTGGCGGCCGCGCCGCCGTCGACCCGGAGCTCGGTCAGCGGGACCGGGGCATCGTCGGCCATCGCGTCGATCACGTCACGCGTCTGGAAGCAGATCGCCTCCAGGGCGGCGCGGGCGACGTGGCCGGCGGTCGTGCCGCGGGACAGCCCGATGATGAGGCCCCGGGCGTCCGGGTCCCAGTCCGGCGCGCCGAGGCCGGTCAGGGCGGGAACGAAGACGACCCCACCACTGTCCGGGACGGACGCCGCCAGCGTCTCGATCTCGGCCGCCTGTCTGATCAGTCCGAGGCCGTCCCGGAGCCACTGGACGGCGGCGCCGGTCACGAAGATCGAGCCTTCGAGGGCGTAGCAGGGCGGCTGCCCGTCGATCTGCCAGGCGACCGTGGTCAGCAGCCCATGGCCTGACTCGACTGGCCGATCGCCGGTCTGCATCAGGACGAAGCTGCCGGTCCCGTAGGTGTTCTTGGCCTCGCCCGGCTCCAGGCAGGCGTGGCCGAACAGGGCGGCGTGCTGGTCCCCCGCGATACCGCAGACGGGCACGGCGGCGCCGAGAAGGTCGGCACTCGCCGCGCCGAAGTTGCCCGCCGACGCCCGGACCTCGGGCAGCATCAGCCGCGGGATGTCGAGGTCGGTCAGCAGCTCGTCCGACCAGTCGCGGGTCCGGATGTCGAAGAGCATCGTGCGGCTGGCGTTGGTGATGTCGGTCCGGTGCTCCCCGCCGGTCAGATGCCAGAGCAGCCAGGAGTCGACCGTCCCGAAGACGACCTCACCGGCCTCGGCCCGGCGGCGGAGGTCCGGGAACTCCTCCAGCAGGGTCGCGATCTTGGTCGCGGAGAAGTAGGCGTCGGGCTTGAGCCCGGTGATCCGGTGGTAGCGCTCGGATCGCCCACGGCGCTCGATCGCCTCGACCAGTGGGGCGGTCTGGCGGCTCTGCCAGGAGATCGCCGGGGCGACGGGCTGGCCGGTGTGGCGGTCCCACAGGATCGTCGTCTCGCGCTGGTTGGTGATCCCGATCGCGGCCAGCTGTCCCACCGCGATCCCGGCCCGGTGGATCGCCTTGCCGGCGACGTCGAGGATCGTGTCCCAGAGCTGGTCGGCGTCCTGATTGACCCAGCCGGAGCGTGGGTAGGAGGGCGTGACCGGTCGCTGGGCCGAGCCGAGGACCTCCCCCTCAGCGCCGTAGACGATCGCGCGGCTGGAGGTGGTGCCCTGGTCCAGCGCCAGGATCGCTCCCTGGCTCCCGGGATCACTGCCTGGTCGGTTCGTCATCGATGGTGTCGCTCTCCGATTCGACTCCGCGGGAGGACCGCTCGTCCTGGCTGGCAAGTATCGCAGCGTCGGCATCGACCCGGACAGGCGGGTGGTTCTTGCCCCCCACCGCTTTGTCACTGCTCGGCCGCGACCCCTGTTTCCACGTGACGCACGTCCTGCATCCTCGGATCTTGGTTCTCGGCGAAGAACCGTAAGCCTGCTTACAGTCGGCTGCGTCGGCTCACCCTACGCTGCTGGCAGGCGCCCGCGATGTCCCGGGTGGCACAGACGAATTGAGAGAAGGAGCAACCGATGAGCGAACGATCGATCGCCGAACTGAAGGTCAACCGCCGGCACCTCGTGGGGGCGGGCGCGTTCATGCTCGCTGCCGGTGGGGCGTTCTCGGTCCGGGGGAGTTCCACCCTGGCCCGGCAGGCGACTCCTGATGCCGAGGGCGCGACCATCATCGTGGGCGACGTCACGGACTTCCAGCTCGACCCCGGTGGCCGCTGGGCGGGACCGTTCGGCTCAGTGACCCTCACCATGCACCCGGGGTACTTCGATGGGGAAGACGCCTGGTTCATCCGGACCGATTCGTCCGATCAGGCATTCGCCCAGGCGAACGGCCTCGTCTACGTGCCGCTCATGGCCAACGCGCTGAGCGCCGAGGGCAGTCATGCGCCGCTCTATGTCGTCGAGGGCGGTGTGGATGGCCAGCGCACCGTGCTGAGCACCGTGCCGGGACGGTCGGATTTCACCTCGGCGTTCCGCATCCACACGGTGACGTTCAACGGCGATCCGGCGCTGCTCGATTCCGTCGTGGCGATCGAGCTCGCCGAGGCGGGCGGCGCCATTACCGTGACGCCATCCGACATCATCGTCAACTACCCGGTCGTCCTGTGGCCGGGATCCGGCCTCGCGGTCGATACGGAATTGACGGCCCCACTCGCGCCGGGTCCCCTCGTCTCGGCGCCAGACATGGACGCCCGCACGATCACGTTCAAGCTCCACCAGTGCTTCCCGGGGAGCCGGTACATCGCCACGGACACGTCGTCCTCGCCGATGGCGCCGATGATGGGCATCGTGAACTCCGCGCCGACCCAGCTCCTGCTCGACGTGGGGGCGACCGCACCCATCTACGTCTTCGGCAATGGACTGGTGGGACCGGGGGCGATGGGATTCCAGCCAGCCGTCTTCAACGCCTCCGCCGGCGACCCGGCCTGGAGCCCGTTCTGGGATCACTACACGGTCGTCTGGGCCGATCCGTCGGCGGCAGTCCTGCTGACGACCGAGGCGGAGATCAGGGAGCGGGAAGCAGCTGGAGACGTCCAGGTCTTCAAGGGCACCCCGGACTCCGGCGGACAAGGGTTCGTGGTCAACTGTCCGGCGCCGGTCCTCGCACCGACGACCTACGACCCCGCCCAGTTCGTCCAGGCGACACCGGTCTCCTGACGCGTTCCGGGAAGCAGGGAGGCGGCGCGTTCTCCCATCGCTCGGGATCGGCGGGGGATGCCGTGTCCCGGTGTCCCCGGCCCATCCCTCGCTGGAGGGACCTTCGCCCCGGCTACCCGAGAGCCCGGCGTCGCGTCCGGATCGCAACCCGGCGGCGTCGCCGGGATCCGCTGGCCTCGCCGGCGGGCATCGTCGGCACGTCCCGGAGAACGGAAGGCGCGATCCGGTGTCGCGAGGACCACGCCGTCAATTCCCGGGCATGACGGACCGAGTGGCTGTGCCAACAGGCTGGGACGATCCGCACCTCCCGGGGTGTCTCCTGGCCGGCGCGCCACACGCGGGATGCTGGTTCGTCGGTCGTGCGGGACCCCGGACGGCGGAACCCCGGAACCTGGTACGAGGAGAGGGCGTTCGGTCTGATCGGCCGTCGGAGGACGCGCATCGCTGGCCTGCCCCGGGGACGGCGACGGTCGCCGGCAGGCGCGGCTGGGGAGTGGACCGCCATGTGGGGACCGCGAGCCGTCGCCGGGGCGCCGCGTTCGCCCGTGGTTCTGCTTCAGCGACCGGGTTCGGCGATGGGATCAGGCTGTCGGTGCCAGCTGTCCTCGCGCTTCCAACGCTGCCTCGACGACGCCCAGCAGTCCGTCGACCGTCAGCCCGACCCGCCCGAGCAGGAAACCATCGAGGTCCGGCAGCTCGTTCAGCAGGGTCGCGACGCTGCCGACCGACACGCTCCCGCCGTAGAGCACCGGGACATCGGGCCGGACCTCACCGAACCGGTCGTCGAGGGCGGACGTGATCTCCGCGATGATCGGCCGGACATCGTCCGGCCCGGCGGCGGCGGCGGCGCCGATGGCCCAGACCGGCTCGTAGGCGATCATGACCCGGTCCAGTTGGTCGACGGGGATCCCGCTCAGCGCGATCTTGACCTGCCGGCGGACGGTCTCCACCCCGACGCCATGCTCGCGATCATCGGCCTTCTCCCCGACGCAAAGCATGACGCGTAGGCCGCCAGCCAGTGCCACGACGACCTTCTTTGCCAGCGATTCATTGGTCTCGCCGAACAGGTTGCGGCGTTCGGCGTGCCCCAGCAGGACGAGGTCGGTCCCGAGGGCGACCAGCATCGGCGCCGAGATCTCGCCGGTGAAGGCGCCGTTCAGGTGCCCGTCGACGTTCTGGGCGCCGATCCAGACCGGCAGACCTGTCTCACGCGCGGCGGGGACGGCGGCCGGGAGCGACGTGTACGGCGGGCAGAGGAAGAGACGGACGGCGCCAGCATCGAGCAGGTCCTGACCCTTCTCGCCCAGTTCACGGAGATAGTTCGCCGTCTCGGTCGGGGTGTGGTGGAGCTTGGTGTTGGTGCCGATGATGAGCGGCCGGCGCTCTGAGGAACCGCGCTGGATGGGCTGGGATGCCGGGTCTGTCATCGGAGAAGTCCCTCTCGGGTAGCGGGGAACGGGTCACGGCAGCACGGACCCCTCCGCGCCAGGATCGCGTGGATGATTGTCGCGCAGTCCGTGCCAGCGCGGCGGTCCCGGGGAGACCGAGAGGCGCGAGGTTGCAGCCCGGAGAGAGGAAATCGAGGCGGACATAACAGTCCAGCCGATTGACCAATGATTATTCCTTTGTTATGGTGGGAGACAGGAGCGATGTCGCCGGTAACACGCGGCGGCCTCACCGTCATCGTCGTCGCCCGTCCCCGGAATCGTCTTGAGTCCGGAGCCGGCGGGCCGAACACCAGGGAGAATCGACCCGTTGAGCGGAACCCAGTCCGACCCCACGACCCTGATCCAGGCCGATCCGGCCATCCGCCCGAGCGCCCTCATCGCCGAGGCACTGGTCGAGCGCCAGAGCCCGCGCGAGATCGTCGCCCGCGCCTGTGCCCTCGGGCTGTCGGATCCGAAGCTCGAAGTCATCCTGGCGGCCTGTGGGTGTACGGCTGGTACGGCTGACCGCGGTCCGGTGGCGCGAGCGGAGCGCAAGGCCTCTGGCGGGATCTGCCAGGCGCGTTGACCCGGCTCATCGGCTGTGGGACAATCCTCGCTGCTGTCCGTGGGGAGGAGTGTCCGGCCGCCCCCAGGGCCGTTACGTTCGACCGTAACGGAAACAGTGCGTTCCGGCTGACCCGGCGGGATTACCACCGGGTCTTCGTGTGCCGGTTCGCAGGCCGCCTGCACCAGGCAGGGCAGACTCGCATCCGAGGAGATCGACGACCATGATCAAGATCCGTCTCAAGCGTATGGGCGCCAAGAAGCGCCCCAGCTACCGTATCATCGTCGCCGACAGCCGCTCGCCCCGCGACGGCCGGTTCATCGAGAACCTGGGCAATTACGACCCGCTGGCCGAGCCGGCTCAGGTGAAGATCAACCATGAGCGCGCCAGCTACTGGTTCAGCGTGGGTGCCCAGCCGACCGATACGGTCCGCTCGATCATGGTCCGCGAGGGCGTGCTGACGCAGTCGGGCAAGCTCAAGCAGCCCCCGGTCGCGGCTGCCGCGACCGAGACGACGGCCGCCTAAGCGGTCTTCGGCAACTTCGGAGGACGCGCCATGTTCGAGGACGAAGGCGTTCCCGATACGACCGGACAGGCCCGGCCCGCGGATCCCGCGGCTGGGCCTGACGCGTCTCCGGGGACTGGCCGCCCCGGCCGCTTCACCCCCGACCAACCGGGCGAGACGCTGGGCGGCACCGACGCCGAGATCCATCTCCGCGAGGTCGTCCGGACGATTGCCGCCGACCTGGTCGATGATCCCGGAGCGGTCGCGGTCGCCTCGAAGTCCCGCGACCAGACGGTCTACCTGAACCTGCGCGTGGCCGACGGAGAGCTCGGCAAAGTCATCGGCCGGCAGGGGCGGACCGCACGGGCGATCCGAACCGCGGCCCAGATCGCCGGAGCACGCCATGACGTCCGAGTCTCCCTCGACATCGAAGGCTGACGAGCCCGAGAACACCACGACCGCGACCAATGCTTCCGGCGGAGCGGGAGAGACGACGCCGCGTTCCCGCCCCGCCCGCGCCCGGACAGCGAGTCCCACCCGAACGGCCCCGCGCCAGCGGTCACGTCCCGACGCACCGACCGGGACTCCTGCCGGGAGCCTCGCCACGCAGGCCAGTCCCCGGGTCCGGACGGAGGGCGCCGCCACTCCGCCCGCTCCGCGGCCCGAACCCTTCCGGACGCGACGGCTAGAAGAGACGCCCGGTCCCGACCGCGACGCTGATGTCGACTCCGTGCGACTCGCGATCGGTGTCCTGGTCGGTGTGCACGGCATCCGGGGCGAGCTCCGGATCCAGCTCTGGACCGATGCCCCGGAGCACCTGCGCAACGTGCGGAAGGTCTGGATCGGCGCCGAGCGGGCACCGCGCTGGCTGTCCGGCGTCCGTTTCCTCAAGGACCGCGGACTGATCCGGCTGTCCGGCGTCGGCACGCCCGAGGTCGCCCGGACGATGGTCGGGCAACGGGTGTTCATCGCCGGGGCCGACGCCCGACCCCTGGACGAGAACGAGCTGTTCCTCTACCAGCTGGTCGGGTTGCGGGTCATCCAGGAGGACGGCGAGGCGGTCGGCGAGATCGTGGATGTGATCGAGACCGGCGCCAACGACGTCCTCGTGATCCGACCCCCGGAGGGTGGCCAGGACGTGCTGTTCCCCCACCACCGTGACTTCGTCGTCGGCGTCGATCTCGCGGCCGGGACCATGACGGTTCGCCCGCTCGATTACCTGAACTGACCGTTTCCCCGGAGGCTCATGGTCTTCCCGGGTTGGGCCATGGTTTGCCATGGATGCGCCGGCAGGCGCCACAGCGTTACTGGCCGACGCGTCGTGCTCGACCAAGGGGACCCGGCGCGCCGCGCGACACGCGAGCGATCAACTGCCCTGCGGTTGCGTTCGCTTCACTGATCGCAGAGCGGAGGCTTTCCCGGGGTCGGTGTCACGCGCCGTTCCCGCGGCCCACGTTGACCGGCACCTGGAGCGAGGGCGATCCGGCCCGGTGTCGTATCGGGTGGCACCTTCCCGCGCGGACAGGACATCGCCACCCGTAGCGGTCGAAGCGCGACCGTGCTCATCCCGGTCAGCCGGCCAGAAACGTGACGACGAGGCCGAGCAGGACTGTGTTGAAGGCGAACCACAGGACGCCGTGGCCGAGGATGACCCGTCGAAGGCGACGGGAGGTCACCGAGGCGTCGACCATCGAGAACGACGTGCCGATGGTGAAGGCGATGTAGGCGAAGTCGAACAGGTCCGGTTCGGGCTCGTAGTTGAGCCGGATGCCGCCGCCATTGTGATTAGCGAATGCGTAGTGCAGCGTGAACGCCGTCTGCA
>CADCWK010000088.1 GCA_902806375.1 uncultured Thermomicrobiales bacterium | reverse complement strand
TCCGGTCTCCGGTCTCCGGTCTCCGGTCTCCGGTCTCCGGTCTCCGGTCTCCGGTCTCCGGTCTCCGGTCTCCGGTCTCCGGTCTCCGGTCTCCGGTGTCCGGTCTCCGGTGTCCGGTCTCCGGTCTCCGGTCTCCGGTCTCCGGTCTCCGGTCTCCGGTCTCCGGTCTCCGGTCTCCGGTCTCCGGTCTCCGGTCTCCGGTCTCCGGTCTCCGGTCTCCGGTCTCCGCGATCATGTCAGAACTACTGGGTTGGTCCAGCCGTGTGGTGCCCGGTGGCCGGCGTCTGGAAGGTGAGGTGAACTCCGCAGTCCGGTTCAGGGGCTGGTTGATCTGCGCCTGCCCCATCGCCACCTGCCCCTGGTCGTCCAGTGGTTCGTCGGGAGACTCCTTCGCATGCCCAGTCGCTGGTCCAACATCCCGCGGACATCGACCATTGCTCCCAGTCCATGAACAACGCCACCTTCTGTACCCGTTGCCGTCTCCGGTTCGAGTCCGGGGACCGGTACTGCGCCGGGTGCGGCGCCGGGCGATACCTGCGGACCTGCCCGGCGCCCCCCGTGGCTGAGCCAGCGTCCGGTACGCCCGACCCCGACCCCGACCCCGGACCTGACCCGGATCCCCTCGCCGGGTACCTTCCGATCGAGTGGCCGGCGCCGCGACGGGTACTCGCGAACGGGGGTGGGTTGCTGGCGGTCCGGATCACGGGACCGGACGACGCGAGGGCTGCTCTCGACGACCTTCGGTCATGGAGTGCCCGGCAGGAGCGGCTCGTAGCCGCCGTCGCCCAGCTCACCGCGCAGATCGAGCAACAGCTTCCCCTCCTCGATCGCGAGGATCCGGAGTGATCGGTGTCACCGGCAGGGACGACCTGGCGTCGGGATGAGGAGCGGGAACCACATGAACCGGGTCACACTACTGGTCCGGCCGTCGCTCGTCGTCGGTCTCTTGCTGGTAGCGGTGGCCGCCTCACCGTCGGCGTCCCTGGCTGGTAGTGCCCAGTTTCCAGCCGACGCGGAGAGGGTGACCGTGGCACCGGATGCGGTCACCGTCACGGTGCAGGTGTCCGTCATCGTCGACGAAGAGCGCGCGGGATCGGTCCGCTTCACGGGTTTGGACAGTACGGCGGATGGGATCGCCGTCGGCCGTCTTGCCGCGGCCGGCGAACAGACGGTCGCGGTGGTCGACCAGAACGGGACGGAGGTCGACCGTGGACGCACGGATCGTGATGACCGGGTGGTCCTTGACAGTCTCGTCGGCGTCCCGTTCGTCGTCGCCGTCGGCGGCATCAATGGCTATTCCGAGGACATGGTCCTGACGGAGGGGGAGCGACAGGATCTCTCAGTCGTCACGTATGTGTCGCAAGGGAACAGCGCCGTGTCACCGGCCTCCTCGCCGGGTCCGTCCGCTGTGTCGCCCAGCCCGCTGTCCGTCGCCTCAGCCATGCCTGCCGAGGGTGATTCGGCATCACCATCGATGAGTGGATCAGGCGTGGCGGGTGGCATCTGGTCCGTCCTGCTCCTCGTCAGGGGGACGATCTTCCTCGTATCGCTCGCGACCCACACCACGACCCGGATCCAAAGGTATCGTCGCTAGTCGATTGAACGACGTCCGACGGCTCAAGGACAACCAGCTAAGACAGACCCAATATCCTGCCCCCAGTGCCACGCCACCATTCCGCCGGGGCGGCGGTTCTGCCTGCGTTTTGGGTACGATATGCACCGAGAGCGGGACACGCAGGAAGCCTCTTCGGTGCCGGAACAAATAGTGGCCGCTGGTCGCCTTCCATCGTCGCAGCCATACGTTAGACAATTACGACGACGGGCCACTCGGCGGCTCCTGCTGGATCTCGGAGCCGGAGTCATAGTCCTTGGCGTGGCGGGTTTCGCAGCCCTTGCTGGCGAGGACGACCCGTTCCTGCCTCCGGCGATCAATGCTCCCGGACGAGGTGCCGCTCAACGGAAGCCGCGACGACGAGCCTGGTGCCACGCCAGCACCAGACAAAGACTGACCAAGCAGGAGTCGGCCGCGGATGTAGCGTGGCAGCCCAGGAGACCAACTCGCCCCTCCTCGGCAGGGAACGCCTCGTCGCTCCATCACTGGGTCTCTTCGGAGTCTCTGTGGCGTCCATCACGGCCGCGATGGCGGCCAAGATCCTAGATAGCGGTGCCGATCGCAGTAAGGTACGGCGCCTTCCTGGCCGCGGACGCACTCCACCTGTCGGGGGTGCTGGCGACCCTCACGGTAGCCATGACTCTTGGTCATCTCGGGCGCACCCATGACTGGGTCTTCTCGGGTCAGTCGGATCAGGTGCTCATCGACCTCTGGGAGTTCCTCGCCTTCGCCGCCAATGCCGGTTTGTTCCTGCTGATTGACCTGGAGGTTAGTGTCGCGGGCCTCCGTGACCAGGCAGGGGCCGTGGTCTGGGGCGTTGCCGCCGCCATCATCGGACGGGCCATCGTCGCCTACGGTGGCGCAGCGATCCTCGGCCGGGTGGGCTTCCCCCTGTCCCGGCCCGAACGCCACATTCTTCTCTGGGCGGGGCTCCGGGGGGCCGTCGCGCTGGCGGGCGTGCTGAGTCTGCCGGTCGACTTTCCGCACCGAGACCAGCTGCTGGCGATGACCTAGGGAGCCGTCCTGTTCACGCTCCTGGCCCAGGGAGCGACGATTGGCCCGCTAGTACGCCGAACCGAGCTGGCAGTGGATGCAGCGGATATCGCGCTAAAAGAAGGGAATCAGAACGGTGAACATCTCGAGATGCGTTAACGCCTTATCCGATCGGCCACCACGGTGCGCTGAGGTGGTGTCGCCTATTTAGTGACGAGACTGCCGCGAGACGGAGACGCTGCGGTATCGCGACGCATATCTAGGAGCGGAGTCGCTCCTCCTGAATAGGCGGACATGGCACGGAACCATACGAGCAATAGACACAACAGTCTCCTGCCAGCGGGCGGAGGACCATTTGGCAGTGTAGGCAGGTGTAGAAGACGTGACACGCATTGGTCGACATGGTCTCGGTCGTCAGTCGCCGACAGGTTGGACAGGTAAGAACGGATTCCAGGATCACCATTGAGTTCCCTCTGTATCGCATGGCAGTCAGCTGAACGATTCTATGACGATCACGCTCGCCACAAGTTCCCGACCGGTGTCATAGACACCGCCTGACACTACACCAGTCGCACGGGCTTGACACTTATCGACGCTCCCCACCTAACTCCTGCTGTCGGAAGTCATAACCTCTGAAGAGTCGCAGACCGGCGATACCGGCGAAACAGAGCAGCACGCCTCCCGACCAGAAGACAGGCTGAATGCCGACCGCGCCGGCAAGGAGCGCGCCTAGGGCCAGCGAAGCGAGGCGCATGGCGTTCCAGGTCACGTCGAGCAGGGTGAAGACCCGGCCGCGCACCTGGTCGGGAACCGCTCCCTGGACAGTCGAGTTGAAGACCACCATCCCGGTCGAGGTGTTGAGACCGTAGACGAACAGGAGAAGCAGGGCGATGGGAAACAGGGAGGAGACGGCGATCAGGACGTCCCCGACTCCCCGGACGATGTAGGGAATGAAGAGCCAGCGCGCGCTCCGGTAGTCACGCGCCAGGACGTTCGGGATGGAGGGGCCGATCAGGGCTCCAACGCCGATGGCTCCGATCAGCCAGGCGAAACCGGATGGAGCGAGCTGGAGATGCTCCTCGGCGAGGACGACCAGCATCGCTCCGGTGGCTCCGGTCGCGAGCGAGGCCAGTGCCTGGACGACGAGCAGGCGGGAGACGAACCGATCCCGGCGGGCAAAGGCCAGACCGCTCCGGGCATCGGCCAGATAGCCGGCCAGACCACGCTTGGCAGCTGCGGCCAGCTCTCCGGCATGGGCAGGGATCCGGAGTTGAATCAGTAGCAGAGCCGAAACAACGAAGGTCGCCGCGTTGACGACGAAGGCCGCATCCGTGCCAACCAGACCGATCAGCCCGCCCGCGACCGCAGCGGCGACGATCTGCACGAGGCGACCCGTAGACCAGGCGACGGAGTTGGCAGCGAGGCGTTGCTCTGGCGTGGTGATCGTCGGGATCACCGCCTGCACAGTGGGGTTGAAGAACGTGTTGCCGACTGCCAAGCCGGCCGCCGCGACGTAGGCGTGCCAGACGCCCTGGGGCCAGACCAACGAGACGACCAGCACCGCACGGCCGACATCGGCCCCGATCAGGATCGCCTTGCGGCTCAGACGGTCGATGAGGACACCGGCGACCGGCCCCAGCAGGAGGACAGGTAGTACCTCGGCGGTGACGAGCACCGCGACGGCGGCGCCGCGTCCCGTGAGGTCGAAGACCAGGACCACCAGCGCGATGTAGTGCAGGGTGTCCCCAAAGCTGGAGACAAGCTGCGAGAGCCAGAGCGGGAAGTAGGACGGGCTCCGGGCGACGTCAGCATAGGAGCGTCCAGCCGCACCAATACGATTGAGCAGACCCGTCACTCGACGTCACGCTCCGCTCGTACCACCACCTGATCCTCCTGTGGAAGCTCTCCAAGATCCCCCAGGCGAGTAGCGCAGTGGGATGCCGAACCACACTGAGGGCGACGATGAACAGTAGGAAGAACAATCCCCAACCGGCTAACCAGGTCTGGATGGGGATGGCAAGGGGGAGGGGTGGGTTGGGCTAGCCATCGGTGGGCCGCCGGGAGTGATGGGACCGGAGCAGACGTGTCGAGTTGGCGAGGATGCCGAGGTCGGGGAGTGACTGGGCCGCCGCCGCCAAGACGGGCGACAGGATGCCGACGGCGGCGAGCGACAGTCCAACTACGTTGTAGACGGCGGTGAACCCTAGGTTGATCCGCACCACGCCCATCGTCCGATGAGCCGTGGCGAGCGCGTCGGGGACGAGGGACCAGTCATCGCGCATCAGGATGACGTGGGCGGCCTCGATGGCGATGTCCGAGCCGCGGACACCCATCGCCATCCCGACGTCCGCCTGGGCGAGCGCCGGGGCATCGTTCACTCCGTCGCCGACCATCACGACCCGGTGCCCGCCAGCCTGCTCCCGCTTCACGATCGCCAGCTTGTCGCCCGGCAGGAGTCCGGCGTGATAGTCAATGCCGAGCTGGCCGGCGATCGCCGCCGCGACGCGCTCATTGTCCCCGGTCAGCATCGCAATGCGCTGGATACCGGACCTCCTCAGTCGACCGAGCGCCTCGATGGCATCGGGCCGGAGCTGATCGGCCACGGCGATGATCCCGATAAGATTTCCGTCGCGCGCCACGATCAGCGTCGTCTTGCCCGCGTCCTCCAGTTCCGTTACCGCTGGGAGGTCAGCAGCGGCGGGGAGCATCCGGCGGTTGCCGATCGTGATGGTCGCCCCGTTGACGCGAGCCCGGACCCCCTCGCCCGGGATCGCCACGAAGTCGCGGACCTGGCTCAGCAGGAGCCCCTGTTCCCGCGCAGCGGTTCGGACCGCCTCGGCGAGCGGATGCTCGGAGTCCCGTTCCACGGATGCCGCCAGCGCCAGGACGGCGCGTTCGCTGAGATCGCCGAGCGCGACGACGTCGGTTAGCCGCGGCTGGCCCACCGTGACGGTGCCCGTCTTGTCAACCAGGACGACATCGGCCTGGTCCAGGATCTCGATATACCGTCCGCCCTTGATGATAAGCCCGCGCCGCGCCGCCGCGCCGATCGAGGCCAGCATGGCGACGGGCGTCGCGAGGGCCAGGGAGCAGGAGCAGGCCACCACCAGCACCGCCGCCGTCGCCAGAGGGTCCCGGCCAATGAGGAAGGTCAGTGCCGCGATGGTGCCCACGATCGGCAGGAACCAGGTGGCGAACCGGTCCGCGACGCGCTGCACGTCGGCGCGGTTGGCCTCAGCATTCTCGACCAGCCCGATCACGCGGCCAAACGTCGTATCGGCCCCCGCGCTAGTGACGCGGACCCGGAGGCTGCCGAGCTGGGCGATCGTCGCCGCGTAGACCATCGATCCCTTCATTACCTCGACCGGAACCGACTCGCCCGTGATGGTGGCCTGATCGACCGTCGCGCGACCGTCGATTACCTCGCCATCGACCGGGATCAGCTCGCCCGGGCGGATCACCACGGTCTCACCAGGGCGAGCCTCGCCTACCGGGACCTCGACCTCGGTGCCGTCCCGCTCGACCCGTGCGGTCTGTGGGGCCAGGGCGAGCAGATCCCGGACGGCCTGGCGACTCCGCTCGGTGGTGAAATGCTCGGCGTAGTCGCCGACACGCATAAAGAACACGACGATCGCCGCTGTAGCCCATTCGCCGATGGCCAGCGCAGCGAGAACGCCGACCGTCATCAGGGTGTGGGAGATGACCTGCCGTCGCAGGGTGGCGCGGATGACGTTGCGGAAGACCGGGTAGCCGAAGGCGGCGACAAGTGCCACACCAATCGGGAACGGCACACGGTCGGTGAACTGGTCGATCAGTCCCAGCCCCTCGCCGAGGACGACGATCGCCAGGACACCGGCGACCACGATACCGAAGATAGTCAGCACGGCCCGCGTGAACCGGCGAGTGTCCGCCTCGGTGGTGATCGGCGCGGCGCCGCTGGCTGTCGCGGTGGTCGCCGTGCTGGTCGCCGGTGCCGCCACGGGCATCCGGAAACCGGCACGCTCGATGGCCGTCCGAATCGCTGGGACAGCCGCCCGGTCCGGGTCCAGCGAGATGATCGCCTTCTCGGCCGCGAGCAACACCGTGACGTGCTCGACGCCAGGGACGTTGCCGATCGCCGTCTCGACCGTGCGGGCACACGAGGCGCAGTCCATTCCCGTGACAGGGACTTCGATCGTCTCAGCGGGACGGGACGGGGCGAGCTGGGTGCTCACGAGCGACCCTCCGGGGACGGTGACGGGCGGTCGTTGAGCGTGCAGGTGTCCACGCCCGTGGCGACGTCGCGGGTGACCTCGTCGGCGAGGGTGAGCAGCGTGGCAATCCGGGCGTCGGCCAACCGATAGACGGCGTACTTCCCCCGCTGCTCCCGGGTGACCAGGCCGCAGCCGAGCAGACACGCGAGATGGTTGGATGTGTTGGACTGGGATCGCTTAGTCCGGGCGATGAGATCAGTAACAGTCAGCTCGCCCTCGCAGAGCGCCTGGAGGATGACCAGACGGCAGGGGTCTGAGAGCCCATGAAAGAAGGTCGCGTGGGTTGCAGGAGCGATCACTGGTGCAGCTATGGTCATCGGGGCACCTCGCTGACGTATCACAAAATTCTGATGTGTTGACTCTAGCACAGCACCCGACGGGAACGGTGCGATGGATGACCGTTGGCCCGCTCAGTGACGAGGAAGTCACCATGAGGAAGCGTCACCCGTCCCTGCCCAAGTGGTGCCTAAGCAATTCGCCCATGTCCGCCTAAGTCGTGCTCCAGGCAGCGATACGCCAGCATATCCGGCCAGACGCACTATCCTCCGGGGTCAGTTTCGCCCAGTTCGCCACCATCCCCGCAGCGTGGAAGACGGGACGGTTCCACGGTTTCAACCGCGAGGCAGGACGGACCAGGGGCCGATACCCTGCAGTACCGGCCCCTGTTTCGTTGCCCTTGGCTGGACGGACCATCGACCGGACCGGTCAACGGTAGGCTGGCTGGCCCGTTCCGCTACGTGACGACGACAACGGCCTGCATCATGCCCGCGTGGAGCGTGCAGACGTACGGGAAGGTGCCCGGCTCGTCGAAGGTGACGGACTCGCTGCCACCGTTGTTCAGGAACGCCGTGCCGAAGCTGCCGTCGTCGGCCACGGCGTTGTGCGGCTCCTGGCCGATGTTGGTCCAGGTGACCGTCGTCCCGGCCGCGATCTCCAGCTCGGCCGGCTCGAAGCCGAAGTCGAACATCTCGACGGTGACCGCCTCTCCACTGGCGGCCGGGGTGGATTCGGGTGTCGCGGCCGCGCCCGTGACGATGAACGGGCCAGCGATCTCGAGGACCTCTTCCGGGGTCAGCGGGGCGTCGACGGCATCGGGGAACGGGCTGGTCTCGTCATCCCCCACCAGGAAGGCCAGGAAGGAGGCGTGGCGGGCCTCGACGCTGTGGATGCCCAGCGCCGTCTCGACCAGGCTCGGCGCCAGCACCGCCACCGACGGCGCCGCCCCGGCGTAGGCGGCCACGCCCAC
>CADCWK010000087.1 GCA_902806375.1 uncultured Thermomicrobiales bacterium | reverse complement strand
GGCGGAGCCGGGCTGCGCTGCGCTCGTCGGCCGCGGCGGTCCTGGTGCTGGATGGTTCCGTCGCGCCCGGCCCCGACGACCTCGCCGTCGCGGAGGCGCTGATCGGCCGGCTGGAACCCGACGACGGCGCGCCAATGCCCGTCACGGTCGCGCTCAACAAGGGCGACCTGCCCTCCGCGGCGCAGCACGCCATCCTCGACCGGCTGCCGGGTTGTGCCGTCGTGACGGTCTCGGCGACGACGGGGCTGGGCCTGCCGGAGCTGGAGTCGGCGATCGTTGCCGCCCTGGGAGCGGCTAGCGGCGATGCCCAACCGTCGCTGCTGACGGCCCGGCAGCGCGCGGAGCTGGACCGCGCCGCCGCGCATCTCGCCGAGGCCGAGGCCGCCCGGCTCGCCGGGTACCCGCTGGACCTGCTGGCCGTCGATGTCCGGGCAGCGCTGCACGCCGTCGGTAGCGTCACTGGCGACGCGGTCGACGAGGCCGTGCTGACCGAGATCTTCAGCCGATTCTGCATCGGCAAGTAGCGCTGATCAGCGTGGCCGTTCCGACCTCGGCGGTCTCGCTGGATTCCCGTCACGGCCAGTGCGCCGGGCCTCTTCACGTTGGCCAGGGCGACGCGGAAGACGGGAGCTGCGCCGGGAATCCGGTCGTCCAGGATCACGGACGACGGCAGGGGCGATCCGAGGCAAACGCCACCGAGGCCCCGCCGCTGGTTCCATCCTCATCGACACGGGCTGGGCCACGAAACGCCAACGGCGGCCGTTATTCGATCGTCCCGACCTCACAACGACCGGTACCACATGTGGTTGACCCTGATGGGACCGCGTCCCTGACCGGCTAGACTTGCTCCGTGACGACGAACGGGTGACGCAGGGGCGAGAGGCAGGGCCACGATGGTGGCGGAACGCAAGGTCATCGACATCGACGACGTGCCAGGGCTGGAGGGGCTGACCCGCGAGTTGGAGGCGCACCCGGGCGGGCTGGTCCTGCGACGCGGGGGGCGTCGAGTCGCGGTGCTGATCTCTGACGCCGACCCAGCAGATGGGCCAGGGGACTCATCTCCCGTGGGGACGGATGATGCCCTCTCCATGAACCGCCCGATATCGGAGAAACGCCTGCAACGCATCCTCGAGATTGTCGACTCCATGCGGGGGATCGACACGGGCGCGATGCATCGGATGGTGGACGAGAGCCGGCAGTACAGCATTGAGTTGCAGCGGCGAGATGACGTGACCGGGCCCGCTGCCGGACAGCCATGAATCTCTGCGACAGCGACTGGATGATCGACTTGCTGGGCGGTCGGGATGCAGCCTTGCGACTTGTCGGTCCGATGCTGGAGGACGGTATCGCGCTCAGCATCATCTCGGTCGGAGAAGTCTACGAAGGCATCCTGAACGGGAACGATGCGGAATGGAACGAGCAGCGGTTCGGCGAGTTACTGGAACAGGTGACCGTCATCGGTCTCGATCTGCCGGCCATGCGGATCTACGGCTCGGTTCGTGGGCAGCTTCGACGAACCGGGCACCTCATTGGGGAGAACGATCTACTCATCGCCGCCACGGCCCTACGGCACGACCTGACGCTGGTGACCCGCAACCGGCGTCACTTCGACCGCGTCGCGGGGCTCCGGATCCACGACGCTGACGTCTCGTCGGGTGAGTGATCGGCCGGAGAGAGGCTGGCCGTCAGATCGTCTCCGTCGATGAGGACGAGGTCGTGCTGGCGGGCGAGGCGGGTGGCCACCGGGTCGACGCGGCCCGTCGTCACGATGGCCGCCCGGTCCAGCCGGTTCGTGACATCACGTCGTTCCAGGAACGCCTGAACGACATCGCGCCCCAGGACGGTGCCCGGCGCGTCCTGGCGACAGAGGACGACGGCCCGCCGGCCGAGGCTGTCCCGTCCAATCAGGTCCGGTGTGATCCCCTCGGGACCGGTCGCGCGGGGCTCATCGCTGAGATCCCGATAGCCGCGTCGTCCCAGGACCGTCCTGCAGTGCTCACGGAAGGCGGATGCCGGCAGAACAGCGAGATCCGCGGTCGTCCGTGGCGGACTGTCGCTCGGCGGGGATTGCGGTGCGGGTTGATCAGGGATCCGGGCCGAGATCCCCTCGGAATGGGGCAGCAGGAGTGGCTTGCCCGGCTCCTCCTGGCTGCGACCCGTCAGCGGTCCGCCCGACACACGCATGGAGGGGGCGATCGGCTCAGCGACAGTCCCTGACGACAGGTTGGGGCTGACCATCGTGTTCGGTGCTGGTCTGGCTGTCCCAGCGGTCCCGATTTCCATGGATGGGCCAGCGACTGTGGGTGAACGAGTCGAAGCGACCTCTGTCCCAGGGACCGGCAGTCGATCGGATCGCATCCAGCGGGGCGTCGGATCCGGGCTCGTCGCCGGGAGAGCCGCGTCGCGAGCCGCGTCGCGCTTCAGCCGGACGTAGACCGGGACGATCACGTGTGGGGAGAGACCCAGCATGGCGAGGAGGAGCGGGATGGAGATGAAGACCGGCAGGGCGATGACGATCATGACCAGTGCGAACACGCCCACCAGGAAGACGATGGGCCAGACCCGTCGCAGGACGGGTACGGCCAGATCCCAGAAATTGTCCATCAACACGGCCCTGCCCCTCCCGCCGCAGCGGCGTTCCTCCCGGAGAGGACGACGTTGACCCCCGGTCCGGTTCCCGTCGGGACACCATCACCGTCTCCGGGGGTAGTGGAGCACGGGCCGGGATCAGGTAGCGGTGGTGATGAGGCGGCCGGATTGCCGGACGTGGTGGTGCGGTCTCACGTCTCCGCGCCGACACGGGGCGAGCGGCAGATACGGCACGTGTCGTCATTGGGGCTGCCGAACCAGGCACCGCAGTTGAAGCAGTAGCGGGCCGGCGCCGCGGCCGGCGACGGGCGGTCAAGTGGCACGACCGGCGGGACGACCGGTGGCTTGAGTTCCGGCAGAGGTGGCAGCGGTTCGGCAAGGAGCAGGTCTTCCCGCTCGCGTAGCGCCTCCTCGCGCTCCTTGAGGTCGAGAGCCATCTGCCGCTGCCGTGCGGTCTCCCGGTCGAACGCGAGCCGTTGGAACGACCCATCGATGCCTGTGACCGGGGCGACCGGTGCGACCGGTCTGCTCGGCAGCCGGGTCGCCATGCCGTCCAGCCGACCGGTCTCCCGCTGCGCACGGCGGGCGGTGAGCCATGCGCCGATCCAGTCGCTCAGGCGACCGAGTCCGTAGATGGCAAGGGTGATCGGGGCCATGATGAGGAGGTAGGCAAGGACTGTAACGAGAAGGTCGTCATCGTAGGACGCGATCGCGGCCAGCAGCCAGATCGTGGCGATGACCAGCCACACGCCAGTCAGGACCGGATGTCGTCGCACCCATCGTTTCCGGTCAGGGACAGGGGGCATCGGTCGTCCTCTTAGTCTCGTTATGCTACGACCCGATCTTACCCATGGCCGCTCGGGTGATAGCTCATGATCGGTCACGGCGAATCGACCGGTATGGACACGATCAGAACCGAGACGGCCAGTACATCTCGAAGGACGCTGGATGGCCACCTGTTTGTTCCGGGGCGATCGTTTGAGTACGACGCGAGTCGCCGTCAGTGGCCGCTATGCAGGTCAGCTTCGGCCTGCCGCTGCTCCCGCCGCCGCTGGATCTCGCGGGACAGCTTGTAGCGGTCGATCATCCAGCCGATCAGGACCAGGAATCCCGCGATCACGGCCAGGATGATGGCCAGCCCCTGCATCACTGCGACCCGCTGGTCCGCATCGGTCGAGAACAGCGAGAGGCCGAAGAACAGCGCGAACGTCAGCCACAGGCCGACCAGGAACGGGTGGCGGGCGGGCCAGGGACGCGGGCGGTCCTGACCGGTACCGGATGACATGGGCGACTCCCTCTGGGGCGGTGGGTTCCTGGGGCGAGTATGCCGCAGCGCATGGAGCGCCGGCACGGGCGGCGTCCGGACGAACCGGCCCGGACGCCGGACCGTATACTCAGGGGATGCGCTCGCACATCGACCGCGTCACCCCGGAGGCCTCGTCCCGATGAACCACCCCACGACCGATCTCCTCGATCCCCCGGCCGCGCTCCTGCCCGGCCTCCGGCCCGGCACGAAGGAGGTCCGCGTCCGCCTGGCTCCCTCCCCCACCGGCTCGGTCCACATCGGCAACGTCAAGACCGGCCTCTACAACTGGCTGCTCGCCCGTGGACAGGCGAAGCGGCTCGGGCTGGAGGGCAGCTTCCTGCTCCGGATCGAGGACACCGACCGCAACCGCTACGTCGAGGACGCCGCCGTCCAGCTGCTCGACATCCTGCGCTGGTTCGGCCTGGAGTGGCAGGAGGGGCCGGACGTCGGCGGCCCCCACGCGCCCTACGTCCAGAGCGAGCGGCTGCCGATCTTCCAGGAGCGCGCCCATCACCTCGTCGCGACCGACCATGCCTACCCGTGCTTCTGCACGCCGGAGCGCCTCGCGGCCGTCCGGGAGGCGCAGCAGGCCCGCCACGAGCCACCCGGCTACGACCGCCATTGCCGGGTGATCCCCGCTGGTGAGGCCGCCGACCGCGTCGCCGCCGGCGAGCCGCACGTCATCCGGTTCAAGACCCCGCGCGACGGCGAGACGACCGTCGACGACGTCATCCGCGGACCGATCGTAACGGCCAACGAGACGCTGGAGGACGCGGTCCTGCTCAAGACCGACGGCTACCCGACCTACCACCTGGCCCACCTGGTCGACGATCACCTGATGGAGATCACCCATGTCATCCGTGGGGCGGAGTGGATCCCCTCGGCGCCGCTGCATGTCCTGCTCTACGCCGCCTTCGGCTGGGAGCCGCCGGCCTTCATCCATGTCCCTTTGATTCTGGCGCCGGGCGGCGGCAAGCTGAGCAAGCGCCACGGCGCGACGACGATGGCCGAGTTCCGCGAGCAGGGCTACCTGCCCGAGGCGCTGATGAACTACCTCGCGCTGCTGGGCTGGAGCTTCGACGCCACGACCGAGATCTTCTCGCCGGAGGATCTCCTCAAGAAATTCTCGGTCGAGCGGCTCAGCGCCTCGCCGGCGACCTTCGACTACCAGAAACTTCGGTGGATCAACCAGCACTACATCAACCACATCCTGACCCTGGACGACCTGACCAGCCGCGTGATCCCGTTCCTCGCCCGGGCCGGGATGATTGGGGCCAACGCCGCCCACACGGACCACCCGGACTACGCCGCTGTCCGCGAGGCGACGGCCCTGCTCAAGGACCGGCTGGAAACCCTGGCCGACGCCCCGGAGCACATGGGGCCGTTCCTCGTGGAGGACCTGCCGGACTACGACAGCGCCCTGCTGGTCCCAAAGAAGACGGAGCCGGCGGCGGCGCAGCGTGGGCTGGAGGCGACCCTCGCGCTGCTGCCCGGACTCGACCTGACCGACGAGGCGGCGGCCGAGGTCCGGCTCCGGGCGCTGGCCGAGGAGCTCGGCCTCAAGACCGGGCAACTGTTCATGGCGATCCGCGTCGCCGCGACCGGCCGGACCCAGTCGCCGGGCCTGTTCGGCACGCTGCGGGTGATCGGCCGTGAGCGGCTGGAGCGACGCCTGGCTGCCGCGATCGACCGCCTGGCGGCCCAGCCGGCATGACCCATCGCGACGATCCCGAACTGCGGCGATCAGCCATCAGTACGGGGACGACGGGATGTGTCCGTACCCACATCGGGAGATGCCAATGATGACCGCGCTCAACCGACGTCACCTCGTTCTCGCCGCCGGCGGACTTGCCGCCGCGCCGCTCCTTGGGCGAAGACACGCCCTCACGGGCGAGGCAACGCCCGCGCCGGACGTCCCGGGTCGTGACGAGATCCTGATCACCGCGCCGGACCTGGCCGATTCGCTGGCCGGTCCAGAGCCGCCACTGGTGATCGCGCTGACCGAGCCGGAGAGCTGGGCCGCGGGCCACATCGCCGGCTCCCAGCGGATCGACTGGCCGGAACTCGAACTCGGCCAGACCACCCCGGAGGCGATCGCGGCCTGGGAGGAGACGACCCGTGGCCAGCTCGGCGCCCTGGGCGTCACGCCCGACACGGACGTCGTCATCTACGACGGCGGGACGCTGTTCGCGGCCCGGCTGTGGTGGGTGCTGGACTACTTCGGCCACGAGACGAAGTGCATCCTGGACGGCGGCCTGCCGGCCTGGGTGGCGGATGGGCAGCCGGTCTCCACGGAGGCGCCATCGGCGGCAACGCCCGTCGCCGCCCCCGGCGACTACCCGGCCAACGCAGACGAGAACCGGCTCGCGACGCTCGAACAGGTGGTGATGGCCCTCGACGACCCGGCGGTCGCGATCATCGACGCCCGGACGGCCGACGAGTACGCGGCCGGACACATCCCGGGCGCCGTCAACGTCAACTACCCGATGAACGCGGCGCCGGACGACCCGAAGACGTACCTGTCCGGGGACGAACTGACCCGGCTCTACGCCGATGCCGGCGTCACGCCCGACCTGCTCGTCATCCCGTACTGCTCGACCGGCGTCCGCTCGGCGGTCACCTACTCCGCCCTCCGTGTCGCGGGCTTCCCGAACGTCGCCCTCTACACCGGCTCCTGGAACGAGTGGAGCAGCGACCCGGAGACGCCGAAGGAGCCGTAGCCACGTCGTGTGCCGGGCACCAGGCTAAATCTCATCCCCTAAACGACTGGCCAAAGCGGACGCCAGTGTATCGACGCATGGCGGCCAGGGTTCTCTTCACCGTGCGGCGATTCCGACGCTCCCCGTTGGATCCGGTACCGCGGCTGACCTCTATCTGCCCAAATAAGGGGGACTCACCGGCGCCGGTGGGTCCCCCTCGTTGTGCCGGTAACGCAGCCTCGGTGTTACTCACCGACCTCGACGATGGTGTACATGCCATAGAAGGCGTGCGGCATGCCGTCCTGGATGTCCGGGAAGAAGCAGATCATGATCAGCGTTCCCGGCTGGATATCGGCCACGATCCACTGGCTGGTTCCCGTCGACTGGGTCCCGCTGTAGAAGGCCTCCTCGAAGTCCTCATCCGGGTTGAAGTCGACAGCGGCCGGTGTCCCGGTCATCTCCGACTCGAGGATGGCTTCGATGTCGGCTCCCGTCACGTCAACCTGCGTCGTACCGCCCGCAATGAAGTGCGGCTGGGCACCGATGTTGTCGACACGCAGGATCTGGGGGCCGCTGGTCACCTCACCCTCGGTCACCTCGATGATGTACTCGCCCATGGTCAGCGTGGCACTGGATTCCGGTTCAACGAGATCAGTGGGCATCTCGCCAGTGACCTGGAAGGCGACCGGTGCCTGCGAGGATTCTGGGTCATCGCCCCACGCCACCCATTCGCCGGGTGTCAGATCGAGCACCGTCTGGGAGGTCTCGCCGGCGAGCGCATAGGTGCCACCCGCATAGACCGACTGGAAGAAGACGTCGGGTGGCGCACCCATTGGTCCACCCATCTCCCCCTCGCCGTCAGCCGGCGTCGCGACACCACCTTCGATGGGGGTCGCGGCGGCAGAACCGACACCACTCTCATCGGGAGGTCCGGAAACCTCCCCGAGCATATCGATGAATTCATCGCCGGTCATCCCGGCGGGCTGGATGAAGGCGACGCCGCCGCCGAACTCTCCAGTCTCCTCCAGGGCAGTGACCGTGACGAGGTAGCGGCCGGCTTCGACCGATTCCGGGATACCTTCGAAGGCGTCAGCGGTGACGGTGACATCGAGTGTTGGCAAGCCAAGATCGGCGAAGGCACTTTCAGGGGTGGCGTCCTGGGCTGCCAGGGCAGACAGCACCGTCATGGGTAGCATCAACAGGACAGCAAGGAAGCCGAACATCAAGCGACGCATCGTCTCTCCCCTCTCTGGTTGTGAACGCTACGACGAACGAGGATGGCTAGCACGCGTCAACGGCGCCGCGGGCGCCAGCGGTTTCGTCTTCCCATGTAGCCTAAGCCACTACGATAAGGCGCATCCGCTGGCAACGCAACCCCAAAAAGATAGCCATTTCTTCGTAATCGCTGACGGTCTCCGTTGCTGCTATGGTCTCCGGCATCCACAAGAGATCAGGATGGCTGACCATGGACGGAGCGATCCCGGCGGGTCGGCCACCCAACAGTCCCAGCCGGCCAGT
>CADCWK010000086.1 GCA_902806375.1 uncultured Thermomicrobiales bacterium | reverse complement strand
GCCAGTCATCGCGGTGACGAAGGCAAACTGGGCTGACCCGGAGAACGCGACCAGCGACATCAGCACCGCGAGCCACGCCGAGACGCCGTGCAGCACCGCGAACGCCCCGAAGCTGACCGCGAGGGCGAATGTGCCCGTCGCGAGCCCGATCCCCACGGTGAATCCCTGCCGCCAGCTCGAGTTCGTCATCGGGCCACTATACATGACCAAAACGTCTTTAGCGCATGTGCGATACAATCGGACCATGAGCGGAGACTATCGGTTCGAGCCCATCGGTGGGCACCCGGTCCTCGATCTGTGCAACACCCGGTCCTGGCGCCTCGACGAGGACCGGGACATCGAGCGGATCGCGACCCCGGCCGAGTTCGCGCGCTGGTACCAGGTCGCCGTGGACCGGGGCGACGGCGACCGGTTGCTCCAATGGGTGGCACGGGCGCCCGCCGTGGCCGCGCGCGATCTGCGGGATATCCACGCGCTGCGCGAGACCGTTAGCGCCTGGCTGGACGCGTCCATCGCGGGGGCGGGTGACCCGGAGGCGGTCCGGACCTTCGCCGAGAAGTGGCGCGATGTCCTCAGCCGCGCTCATCTCTCGGCCGACCTGCCACCCCACTGGGAGTCCGCCGATGTCGTCGACATCCGGTCCGCCACGGACCGTCTGACCCTGGCCGCCGCCGACCTGCTCCAGGGGCGGGACATCACCCTGCTGCGGCGCTGCCATCAGCCCGACTGCGGCTGGTTCTTCCTGGATCGCACCCGCAACCACAGCCGGCGATGGTGCATCGCCGAGGATTGCGGCAACCTCTCGCGGGTCCGCGCCTACAGCGCGCGCCGGAAGCAGGCCCGCTCCAGTGGTTCGCTGGCCTGAGCGAGCCATGACGAGCAGGGGTAGGGCCGCCGGAGACCTATCGGGCAGACACGGTCGTGTCACCGGACCGTCTCACCGCCCTGGCTGCTCCCACGGCTCCCGCGTCTCCCCTACCCCGGCGTGTTGACGACCGTCGCCGGGTCCGGCGGACCGACGACGACGCCGGCGTTGTAGCCCGAGAACGTCCGGCTCATGTAGTGGCCCTCGGTCAGCATCAACTCCTGGTGGCGCTGGCCGCTCTCCAGCCCGACCCACCAGACGTACCAGGTCGTGGAGTAGCGGCTGACCGGGACGACGAAACTGACGGCCTGGGACATCTCGCCGTTCACCACCTGCTGCCGGCCGAGCTGGAACCCGGTCGCGCCGTCGTACTGCTCGAGGATCTCCGGCGGGGACAGGGCGCCACTCACCGAGAAGGTCGAGATCCAGGTGGCGCCGCCGTCGGTGCTGCGCCAGCTGTCCATCCCGATCTGGCGCTGGACGGTCGTCGCCGGGATCGTGTTGCCCGGCATCGGCTGACCGTACGACTGGAGGCGCAACTCGTAGCCGGTCGGCTGGTCGGCGGTCGCCGCCACGACCGTCTCGTCCTCGAAGATCCCGGTTCCGTCCGACGAGGAGATCCCCTGCGCGTTCTGGTAGCTGCTCGCGGCGGCGTTCTGGTCGTAGGCCCGCCGGTAGAGCGCCTCCGCGGCCGGGTCGCTGTCCGGTGTCTCGACCGCGTCGACACCGTACAGGTTCGGGTCCGGCAGCAGCACGTAGAACGCGGACGTCCGGTCGCTCTGGCCGGGCTCGCGGACGGTCGCGGAGATCTGCCACCAGGAGTCGATGCTGAGCTGGTCACCCTGCCCGGTGAAGCCACCCTGTCCGTCCGACACCAGCTCCAGCCGGGGCTGGGCGATGGCGCCATCCGTGACCGAGGTGAAGTCGAGGAAGACCCGGCTGCCCTCCGGCAGGGTGACCGGCACGTTCTCCGGGCTGGCGACGGTCACCCGGAAGGAGTTGGGGTCGTCGGAGCGAAGCGGGTCGATCTCCAGCCGCGTCAGTCCGGCGACTGTCCCGTCAGCGGTCCGGGCCCGGTCGAGCAGGGTGACGTTGCCGGCCAGCGGGTCGCGGGCGAGGGCGTCGCTGCCCGGTGGCGAGGTCAGCGCCATCGTCGAGGCGGAGACGATCACCAGCCCGACCAGGAGCGCCTCCAGCCGGAGCGACTGGCGTAACCGTGCCGCCGCCCATTCCGCCGAGCGGGCCAGCGCCTGCCGGTGGACGAACGCGAAGCCCGCCGCGCCGAGCACGAGGGCCGTCTTGACGAGGATCGTGACCCCGTAGCGGCTGTCCCAGAGCGACGCGACGGTCGGCAGGATGATCCCGGCGTTGGCGACGCCCGTCACCACGGCGACGCCGAACAGCCCCAGCGCCCAGGGCGAGAAGCGCCGGACCGGATCGACGGCGGCGGTCGCGTCGCGCGGGGCCAGCCAGCGGACCACGGCCAGCGCGACCAGTCCGCCGGCCCAGAGCGCCGAGGAGAACTGGTGAGCGATGTTCGAGACGATCGCCGGGAGGTACCAGATCCCCTGCTGGGCGGCGCTGTGGCCCGTCAGGGACAGCCCGAGCAGGGCGACCAGCGCGGCGGCCAGCCCGAGCGACTCGATCAACGGGTTGGCCCGGACAGTCCGGCTGGCCGTCGTCCGGGACGTGGGCGCCGGGACGGACGAGCCGGCGACGATCCCGAAGGAGCGGGACGGGGCTGACAGCCCGGACGACCGGCGGAGCAGCAGCCAGGCGACGGCCAGCCCGGTGGCCAGCGCGGCCCCGGCCGGACGGAACCACCACGCGTCCGGCAGCCCGCGCAGCACGTTCGCGAACGAGGCCGATTCCGCCCCGGCCGGCGGGAACAGCCACTGGAGGGGGAGTTCGGCGATCGTCCCGAGCAGCGCGACGACGGCGCCCGCCAGGGTCAGCAGCCGCAGCGACCGGGGGGCAGGCATCCACCCCTGATCGGCACCGGCGACAGCGGCACCCCCGGGAGCACCGGGCCGGGCGAGCAGCAGCCGGGCGACGAAGAAGCCGCCGCCGGCGATGGCCAGGCCGAAGAACGTCAGCCAGCGGGTCACGATCGCCCAGAGCGCGGGGGCGCCGCCCTCGGTCGTCGCGGCGCCGGGGGTCGGGCCGCCGCCGACCCGGAACGAGTAGCTGCCAGAGATTGGGTGGCCGTCGGTCGTCGAGCGGTTGCCCCAGACGACGGTGTACGTCTCGAAGCCGAGCCCGTCGAAGGTCGCGGTGACATGCATCGCGTCGGCCGGATCGACCGTCAGGCTGCCGGGGTCGATCGACGTGTTGTCCTGGGTCCGGATCGTCACGGTCAGGCTGCCGTCATCCGCGTTGACCGGCTCGGTGAACCACAGGTCGACGGCGTCCGGGGGGGCGCCGAGCGCCTCGCTCTGGCCGGGGGTGGCCCGCTCCAGTTCGGCGTGGGCGCCGGCCGGCAGCGGGTTGCCAGGCCCCAGGAGCCCGGCCAGCGTGACGACGAGCAGGGCCAGCAGGACGGAGGGACGGCGGGCGAACGGGGACGGTCGGGACACGACGCACCTCAGGATGGACCGGTCGGGGCCGGATCGGGAGCCGGAGCGGTTCAGGCGTCGACCGACTGACGGGTCGCCTGACTGTCCGATTCCCGGCCGGGTAGCACTATGGAAAGTGTAGCGGGCCGGTTCCCGGTTCCGTCCGGCCCGGGAGAGCCCTGGGGCGCCGGTGCCCGACCGGTGGCCCCGCGGGGCACGTGACCGGTACGCGGCGGTATGGGAGACGAACGCAGGGACGCGCGGCACCGGTCGATATCCGCCGGGGTCTGCCGGTCGACGGTGGCGAAGCGATCCGGACCGAGCGACACGGTGGCGAGCGGTGTCGGTTCGCCCGCGCCCACCCAGCGATCCGACCAGGACCGGCGCGCCCCCACCGCGCCCGATCCCGTCCCGGCTCACTCCACGGTCCCGTCCCTCCCACGGACCGCCGAGGTGGGCCATCGTCCGGGCGCAATGATCGGCGGGATGGCCCACGGCAGCGTTCCCGGTGCCGAGGACGCTGGCCGGCACTCACCGTCGGGGACGGCCCGTAGGGAGTGGCGGCCGCGACGGGTGAAGGCGTCGAGCCAGCGCCAGACACGGCGCGCCGGGGCAGCAACCATTGACTGCCGGGAAGCGGCCGCTGGGACGTCTGGCTGATCGCGCGGTGTAGCACGGTTGCCGCGTACCAGGGACGACGTGTCCGGACGATGCGTCGACTCAGCAGGCTACCCAGACCCTCACCTTGCCTGGGTCTCGCTCTACGACCGGCGTACGTTCGCTACATGGACGCTGTACGGTCAGTCCGGGCGACCATACGTGCAACGTGTTCGGACGATTGGCGCTGTAGTTCCACCGGGCGGTAAGATGGTCCGGTATGGCCGATGAGCCACCCGGCGCCCACGGTCCCTGGTCGCCACCACCGATCATCGGGCGATGACCGCCAGTCAGGATCGGACCCTGTCCTCACCGTTCGTCCGTCTCCGGCTTCTGTCGTCGTGTGCGCTCGACGTCGGGTCTCGCTCCCCGATCTGCCCGTCAACGGCCCGGTATCCGCCCAGTGACCGCGAGAGGGTGATGTTCCGATGAGTCGACTCGATGTCTACGGACCCCGCTACCCTCTCCTGCCGCTCAAGAACGTCGTCATCTTCCCGCGCAACGTCGTCACCCTGCTGGTCGGCCGACCACGGAGCATCCAGGCCGTCGAGGACGCGATGCTGCGCGAGCGCCGGATCGTCGTGACGGCCCACCGCGAGAGCGAGGTCGACGACCCGCGCGCCGAGGAGCTCCACGCGGTCGGGACGCTGGCCGGGATCGTCTCCGTCGAGCGCCAGCAGGGCGGCAACATCCAGGTCGTCCTGGAGGGCATCGGCCGCGTCCGGATCGACCAGTTCGACACCTCGCGGTCCTTCTTCACCGTCGGTGCCGACCAGCTCCCGGAACGCAACACCAACCCGGACGAGAGCCGCCTGCTCGTCGAGCACGTCCAGGAGCTGGCCAACCGGTTCGCCGAGGCCCGCGGCCGGCTGTCGTCCGACGTCCTGGAGATGGTCCAGCGGGCGTCGGAGCCCGGCCACCTCGCCGACCTGCTCGCCACCCAGTTGCTGACCGACGTCGCCCGGCGGCAGGAGCTGCTGGAGATGACCGACGGGCGCGAGCGGCTGGAGCGGATCGCGGTCCACCTCGACAGCGAACTGGACGTCGCGGCGCTGGAGCAGAAGATCAAGAACCGCGTCCGCGAGCAGATCGACAAGAACCAGCGCGAGTACTACCTCCGCGAGCAGCTCAAGGCCATCCACGACGAGCTCGGCGGCGACAACGGCAACGAGATCGAGGCGCTCAAGGCGCGCGTCACCGAGCGCGGCCTGCCGGCGGTGATGGCCGAGAAGGTCCTGCGCGAGATCGGCCGGCTGGAGCGGATGCCACCGGTCTCGGCCGAGTCGACCGTGGTCCGGGGCTACATCGACACCGTCCTCGCCCTACCCTGGCACGAGGAGTCAGCGGACCGCATCGACCTGATCGAGGCCGAGCGCATCCTGGACGAGGATCACCACGGGCTGGAGACGGTCAAGGAGCGCATCCTCGACTACCTCGCCGTCCGCGTCCTGACCAGGGACGCCGAGGCGTCGACCGGTGCCCAGATCCTCTGCCTGCTCGGCCCGCCGGGCGTCGGCAAGACCAGCCTCGGCCGCTCGGTCGCGACGGCGATGGGCCGGACGTTCGTCCGGGTCAGTCTCGGCGGCGTCCGCGACGAGGCCGAGGTCCGCGGCCACCGCCGGACGTACATCGGCGCGATGGCCGGCCGGATCATCAGCGCGATGAAGACGGCGCAGGTCCTCAACCCCGTCATCCTGCTGGACGAGATCGACAAGATGGCGTCGGACTTCCGGGGCGACCCGACGGCCGCGATGCTGGAGGTCCTCGACCCGGAGCAGAACCACGCCTTCACCGACCACTACCTCGACGCGCCCTACGACCTGTCGAAGGTGCTGTTCATCGCGACCGCCAACTACGGCCAGCAGATCCCCCGGCCGCTCTGGGACCGGATGGAGGTCATCGAGGTCTCGGGCTACACCGAGGCCGAGAAGGTCGAGATCGGCACGAAGCACCTGCTGCCCCGGCAGCTGGAGAACCACGGGCTTCCGGCCGACGCGCTGACGATCTCACCGCGGCTCTGGGCCCGGGTCGTCCGCGACTACACGCGGGAGTCCGGTGTCCGCGGGCTGGAGCGCGAGCTCGCCACCATCTGCCGCAAGGTCGCGCGCGAGGTCGTCCGCGACCGGGCGCTCCGGGCGAGCGCGTCGGCGGCATCCGCGCGGGACGAGGTGATCGCGACGGTGGCCCCGACGGGTCCGGTCGAGGTCGTGCTCGATTCGGTCCCCGTCCTGGAACTCGCCGACGGCCGGGCGATGGGCATCGAGCCGACCGACGGCGTGATCGGGACGATCGCCGCCGTCGAGCCGGAGGATCACTTCCCCGGCATCCCGTTCGAGCTCGACGAGGAGCGACTGGAGCGCTACCTGGGACCGAAGCGGTTCGGCTTCGACCAGGACCTCGGCGGCAACCAGGTCGGCGTCGCGATCGGCCTGGGCACGACCGACATCGGCGGGGAGATCATCCCGGTCGAGGTGGCGACGATGCCCGGCAAGGGCAACCTGACGATCACCGGTCAGGCCGGCGACGTCATGCAGGAGTCGGCCCGGGCGGCCCTCTCCTATGCCCGCTCCCGCGCCGAGCAACTCCGGATCCCGAAGGACTTCCAGGAGCGGCTGGACCTGCACATCCACCTCGCCGAGGGCGCGCAGCCCAAGGACGGCCCGTCGGCCGGCATCACGATGGCGACGGCGCTGATCTCCGCGCTGACCGGCCGGCCCGTCCGGAGCGACACGGCCATGACCGGCGAGATCACGCTCCGCGGCCGGGTGCTGCCGATCGGCGGCCTCAAGGACAAGTCGCTGGCCGCTCACCGGCTCGGCATCCGCCGGCTGATCGCCCCGGCCGACAACCGCCGCGACCTGGCCAAGGTGCCGAAGAACGTCAAGGACGACATGGAGTACATCTTCGTGTCGAACATGGACGAGGTCGTCGCCGCGGCGATCCTGCTGGACGACGAGCAGGTCGAGCGCCTCGACGTGCCGACCCCCCAGAACCGGATCCCGCTCAACGACGGTTACGGCGACACCACCGGCATCCCGGGCGAGTAGCCCGTTTCGCATCGGTGGGAAGCGTCGGTGGACGGGCCAGCACAGCGACGTGCTGGCCCGTCGTCATGCTCGGATGCTACGGAGTCCGTCCCGCGGGGGCATCCAGTCTCGTTGCCCTGACGGCGCCCGATCGCCGCAGCGGCAATCGCCCCGCAGGGCGAGAGCTGGCGCTCCGGGTTCAACCGGGTCACTGGTATCCGTTTCGTTGACCGCCTGATATACGGGATCCGGTTGAGTACCCGCCGTATCGCGTACAGCCCGTGGGTGGCGAGCAGACCTCTCCCCCGGCCCCTCTCCGGCTCCCGGATCGCTTCATCACCCTGCGGGCGATTCCGCCTCACCGGGCCCGGAGAGGGGAGTCTTCGCCCGAGCGCCGTAATTATGACAACCGATACCGATATCGGTTGTAGCAGGCTGTCTTCCCCATCGAACACGATCGACCTGATCCATCATCTCGCCTGGTGGCGAAGGCCGCCGCGGCGGCCGGGCTCACAAGCGTCGCCCTTACGAGATGGACGTCGCATCGGCCCGGATGCCCGTGCGGTATCGCTACCGACGGACTGGTCCCTCGACGACGCACGGGTTTACGGATGCGGACATCGGCGCGACACTGCTCCGGGTCCGGCTGGGGTCGGGCCGGCGCAGCCGCCGGGATCGACGCGGACCGAGAGGGAACAGGGAGCACCATGGCAGCAGACGCAACCACTGGCACGACACGCTGGGGCATCCTCGGCACGGGTGGGATCGCCCGGAAGTTCGCGACCGGTCTGCGGGATGCCGGGGGCGCCGAACTGGTTGCCGTCGGGTCGCGGACAGCGGAGTCGGCGGATGCCTTCGGGACGGAGTTCGACATCCCCCGTCGCCACGCCTCCTACGAGGCGCTGGTCGCGGACCCCGACGTCGACATCATCTACGTCGCGACCCCCCACCCGCTCCACCACGAGGCCGTGCTGCTCTGCCAGTCCGGCGGCAAGGCGGTGCTCTGCGAGAAGCCGTTCACGGTCAACGCCCGCGATGCCGCGGAACTGATCGACAACGCCCGGT
>CADCWK010000085.1 GCA_902806375.1 uncultured Thermomicrobiales bacterium | reverse complement strand
CTGGACACCGGTGGGTTGACCGCCAGCGTCAGTCCCGGATGGCGTAGGTCTCCAGCCGGTCCTGGAACTCCGGCAGCTTCAGGCCGAGCAGCGACGCGGCGGCCATCCGGTCGCCCTCGGCCTGGCTCAGGGCTTCGTGCAACGCCTGGCGCTCGACGTCCTGCGTCAGCGCCTCCAGCGTCGTGCCCTTGCGGACCCGCTGCCCGACGTCGATGAAGCGGCGGTTGTCCGCGTCGGTCAGGGCCAGGTGTTCGTCGGTGATCACGCCCCCCCGGGACAGCACCGTCGCCCGCTCGATGACGTTCTCGAGCTGGCGGACGTTACCCGGGAACTCGTAATCCATCAGATCGTGCAGCGCCGACTGGCTGATGCGCGAGGGTCCGGCCTGGGGCTGGTAGCGATGCTTGTTGAGAAAGTGCTCCACGAGCAGGGGAATGTCGTCCCGGCGATCGCGCAGCGGCGGCAGGTAGATCGAGATGATGTTGAGCCGGTAATAGAGGTCCTCGCGGAAGCGGCCCTCCTCGATCTCCTGTGGCAGGACCTTGTTGGTCGCCGAGATCACCCGGGTGTCGATCTTGATCGAGATACTGCCGCCGACGCGCTCGAACTCGCGCTCCTGCAGGATCCGGAGCAGCTTCTTCTGGGTGGAGAGTGACATCTCCCCGACCTCGTCGAGGAAGATCGTCCCCTTGTTGGCCATCTCGAAGCGGCCCTTGCGCTGGTTGACGGCGCCGGTGAAGGACCCCTTCTCGTGCCCGAACAGTTCACTCTCGAGCAGCGTCTCCGGCAGCGCGGCACAGTTCACCTTGACCAGCGGCCCGCGGGAGTACGTCGAGGCGTTGTGCAGGATCGAGGCGACGAGTTCCTTGCCCGTGCCCGTCTCGCCGGTAATCAGGACGGTCGCGTCGCTCTTCGCGATCCGCCCGATGGTCTTGTAGACCTCCTGCATGGCCGGGCTGTTGCCGATCATGATCTCGTTCGGGTCGCGCTCCCCGAGCCGGACCTGGAGCGTCTGGACCTGGTCCGACAGCTGCTGCCGCTCGAAGAAGCGCTGGACGGTGAGGAGGACGTGGTCGAGGTCGAACGGCTTGGTGATGTAATCGTAGGCGCCGAGCTGGATCGCCTCGATGGCCGTGTTGGACGACCCGAAGGCCGTCATGATGATGCAGGGCAGGTGCAGCGCCTCGCCCGACCCGAGCGCGTTGCCGATGTCCCGCAGCACCTCCAGCCCGCTCTTGTCCGGCATCCGGATGTCCATCAGCACGAGTTCGGGTCGGGCGCCAGCGGGCTCGGCCATGGCGGTCACGACGCTGCCACCGTTCTCGGCCTCCGAGACGTCGTACCCCTCGTCCTCGAGCAGGTCCCGGAGCACGCCACGGATTGCGGCATCGTCGTCGGCGACCAGGACACGCTGCATGACTTATCCTTCCGAACCCGGAGTCTGGGCCTGTTTCGCTCCACATAGCACCCAAGGGCCCAGTATACACGGGTGTTTCCGGCTTCCCGATCACTGATGTGGTCCACATTTCGCCCGCATTGCGGGTTTCCGGCCCAGGGCCGCGCACATGAGAAGGGACTGGTAGCCGTGGTCCGGGGGACGATCGAACATGCCCGACAGGTCGTGGCCGGGGATGAGGCCGCCTCCCCGGAGATCCCGACGCGCCTGGTCCTGATCGGGTTCAGCGGTGCCGGCAAGACGACCGTCGGCCGGGATCTCGCCACCCGGCTGGGCTGGGACCTGGTCGATCTGGACGAGCGCATCGAGGCTGACTTCGCCCTGGATATCCCGACCGTCTTCGCCCGGCACGGCGAGGACGCCTTCCGGGCCACCGAGCGTCGTCTCCTGGTCCAGGCCCTCGGGCAGGCCGGACAGGTGATCGTGACCGGGGGCGGCGCGGTGGCCAGCGAGGAGGTCTGGACCGACCAGTTGCTCCGGTCGCCGACGGTCCTGGTCGTCGCCCTTGACGTTCAGCCGGAGACGACGTTCAGCCGGCTGTCGGCGCAGGCGGCCGCGATGGGCGAGCGGGCCGCTCGCCCGATGCTGGCCGGCGACGAGCCGCTCGCCCGCATGATCAACCTGAAAGCCACCCGGCAGGCCGCCTACGACCGGGCTGACGTGACGATCGTGACCGACACGGTCGGACCGGACGAGGTCGCCGACGACATCATCCGGCTCCTGGCGCTCGCCTCGGGCGCCCGGCAGGAACTGGCCCTGGCGCTGGGCGCCAGTGGGTCGCGGATCGTCGTCGGCGCGGGCGTCATCGCCGGGGCCGGCGCCGAAGTCCGGGCCGCGTTCCCGACGGCCGGTCGGGCGTGGCTGCTGAGCGACGAGCACGTCGGGCCGCTCCACGGCGGTGGTCTCTCGGTGGCACTCCAGGCGGCCGGGTTCCGGGTCGAGACATGGACCGTCCCGTCCGGTGAGGGCAGCAAGAGCCTCGCGGCCGCCGGCCAGCTCTACGACTGGCTGCTGGGTGATGGGGTCGAGCGGGGTGACGTGGTCATCGCACTCGGTGGCGGCGTGATCGGCGACCTGGCTGGCTTCGTCGCCGCGACGACGCTGCGCGGGATCGGGCTGGTCCAGATCCCGACGAGCCTCCTGGCGATGGTTGACAGCAGCGTCGGTGGCAAGACCGGCATCAACCATCCCGCGGGGAAGAACCTGATCGGCGCCTTCTACCAGCCGCCGCTGGTCCTGGTCGATCCCGCCCTGCTGGCGACCCTCCCCCACCGTGAGCTGACGTCGGGCTGGGCCGAGGTCGTGAAGCACGCCGTCATCCAGCCGAGCACCCCCGGTGGAGAACGCGCCGACCTCTGGACGTTCCTGGATCGCAACGCCGCCGCGCTGACGGCCCGCCGGCAACCGGCCCTGGGCGCGCTGATCGCCCGGAACATCGCCCTCAAGGCAGCGGTCGTCGCGGCCGACGAGCGCGAGGCGAGCCTGCGGCAGATCCTGAACTTCGGCCATACCCTCGGCCACGGCATCGAGGCCGCCGGCTACCGGTACCTCCACGGCGAAGCGGTCGCGCTCGGGATGCGGGCCGCGGCCCGGATCGGCCTGGCGATCGGGACCTGCGACATGGCGACCGTTGCGCGGCTGGACGCCACCCTCGACCGGTTCGGCCTGCCCGCCCGTGCGGAGGCAGACCCTGACCAGGTGCTGAGCCTGATGACCGGCGACAAGAAACGGACGGCAGGGATCCAGCGCTGGATCCTGCCGCTGACCGCCGGTGGGGTCGAGGTCCGTTCGGATGTCCCGGACCATGTCGTCCGCGCGGCGCTGGGCGAGATCATCGGCTGATCATCGGCTGATCATCCGGCCCATCCGACCGGTAACCGGTCCGAGCCCGGGTGTCGCGGCGGTGTGAGCCACCGCGCTGACGTCCGGCATGGACGCCTGCCGGCTCACCGGAAACCCGACGGCCCGTCGCGTGCTACGCTGCGCCGTTGTCCGGATCACCGGGCGTCGCGGCGGCACGGCCGACCGGCCAGCCGACCGCCAGCGGTGGACGCTACCAGAGCCACGCCCCATGCCACACGTCAGATGACCGTGTGCTGGTCCATGTACGGGAAGGGACGACAGGTTGACCCATGACGCCATCGGCAGCGAGGCACCGTCCATGACGCGGGCCGAGGTCGGTTCTCCACGGATCATCGTCAGCGCGTCGATCGCCTATGACCTCATCATGACGTTCCCCGGCTCGTTCCAGGACTACATCCTGACCGACAAGACGCATGTGCTGTCGATCAGCTTCCTGTTCGACTCCCTCGTCCGCAAGCGCGGCGGGATCGGTGGCAACATCGCCTGGAGCCTCGCGCTGCTGGGCGAGCGACCGGCCCTGGTCGGGGCCGGCGGGGCAGACTTCGCCGAGTACCGCGCCGCCGTCGAGGCGGTCGGCGTCGATACCGGGCTGGTGCTGGACGTCCCCGATCTGCTGACCGGGTCGTCCTTCATGATGTCGGACCGGACCGGCAACCAGATCGCCGGCTTCTACCCCGGCGCCTCTGACCGGGCCGACCAGATCGACCTGCGCGAGGTCGCCAGCGGTGCGGCGCTGGGGATCGTCAGCGCGACGGCGCTGAACGTCATGAACCAGCACGCCGCCGAGATCGCCGCCAGCGGCGCGAAGCTGGTCTTCGACCCGGCCCAGCAGGTCATCGCGATGCCGGCCGAGGATCTCCTGGCCGGCTTCGACCTGGCCTGGATGGTGGTGGGCAGCGACTACGAGCACGGCATCATGACCGACAAGACCGGCCTGACCGTCGACGACCTCGTCGCGCGGGTGCCGGTCGTCGTGGTCACGCTCGGGGCGTCAGGTTCCCGCATCTACGCCGACGGCGAGACCCATGAGATCCCCGTCGCCCCGGCCGACCCGCTGGTCGAGGTCACCGGCGGCGGCGACGCGTACCGCGCCGGTCTCCTGAAGGGGTACCTCCTGGGGCTGCCGTGGCCCGTCGCCGGGCGGATGGCGTCGATCTCGGCGGTCTACGCCGTCGAGCGGCAGGGTCCGCAGGAGCACGAATACACGCCGGCCGAATTCGTCGCCCGCTTCGATCGGACGTTCCCGGAGTATGCTGACGCAGTCACGGTCGAGCAGCTCTCGGCGCCAGCCGGTGCCGGGGTCTGATCGACCTGCGTCCGCGTCGTCACGTCATCGCCTACGAGAAGCACCAGCCGTCCGTGGACGGGGTCTTCATGAGGAGTTCTTCCGAATGGCAGCAGCCGCGCCGAGTTCACGCAACTTCGACATCAAGGATCCCTCCCTGGCGGCCGATGGCCGGCGCCGGATCGAATGGGCCGAGCGGGAGATGCCCGTCCTCCGGCAGATCCGTGAGCGCTTCCGCAGCGAGCGGCCCCTGGCCGGCATCCGCATCCTCGCCTGCGCCCACATCACCACCGAGACGGCCAACCTCGCGCTGACCCTCCAGGCCGGTGGCGCCGACGCGGTCCTCTGCGCCTCCAACCCGCTCTCGACGCAGGACGACGTCGCCGCCGCGCTGGTCGAGGCCGGGATCCCGGTCTTCGCGATCAAGGGCGAGGACAACGACACCTACTACCGCCACATGAACGCGGCGATGGACCACCGGCCCCAGATCGTCGTCGACGATGGCGCCGACGTCGTCTCCTCGCTCCACAAGGAGCGCAAGGACCAGGCGGCCGAGGTCATCGGCGCGACCGAGGAGACCACGACCGGCGTCATCCGCGACCAGGCCATGGAGCGCGAGGGCGTCCTCCAGTTCCCGGTCATCGCCGTCAACGACGCGGACACGAAGCACTTCTTCGACAACCGCTACGGCACCGGCCAGAGCACGCTCGACGGCATCCTCCGGGCGACCAACATCCTGCTCGCGGGCCGGACGATCGTCGTCGGCGGCTACGGCTGGTGCGGCAAGGGCATCGCGACGCGCTCCCGCGGGATGGGTGCCCACGTCGTCGTGACCGAGGTCGACCCGGTCCGCGCCCTCGAGGCCGTCATGGATGGCTTCACGGTTATGTCGATGAACCGCGCCGCCGCGCTGGGCGACATCTTCATCACCGCCTCCGGCAACATCAACGTGATCGACCGCATCCACTTCGAGCAGATGAAGGACGGCGCCATCATGGCCAACGCCGGCCACTTCAACAGCGAGATCAACCTCGCGGCGCTCGAGCAGATGACCGGCGAGGGCCGCCGCACGCTGCGCCCCTACGTCGAGGAGTTCATGCTCGCCGAGGACCAGCGGCTGATCGTCCTCGGGGAGGGCCGGCTGATCAACCTGGCCGCCGCCGAGGGCCACCCGGCCAGCGTCATGGACATGAGCTTCGCCAACCAGGCGCTCTCGGTGGAGTACCTCGCCAAGCACGCCACGACCCTCGAGAACAAGGTCTACACCGTGCCGAAGGAACTCGACAGCGAGATCGCCCGGCTCAAGCTGGCGGCGATGAAGGTCGAGATCGACACCCTCTCGCCCGAGCAGGAGCACTACCTCTCCTCTTGGGAGATGGGCACCTAGTCGAGACGACCAACCGACCGGAGTCATCCCTCTGGTTGGGCTGGGAGTGGCCGGACGGGTATCGCCGTCCGGCCACTCCCAGCCCGCTCCCGGCCCATCCCCCTACCCCATCACGGAGTTTCCTCATGAGTGCCCCCGCTGGCGGGACGTTCCAGTCCTCGCCCCGGAGTTTCTTCACGTCCGAGTCGGTCACTGAGGGCCACCCGGACAAGCTCTGCGACCAGATCTCCGACGCCGTCCTCGACGCCGTCCTGCGCGACGACCCGGATGGCCGTGTCGCCTGCGAGACGTCGACCACGACGGGGATCATCTTCGTCTTCGGCGAGATCACTACGAGTACCTACGTCGACATCCCGAAGCTGGTCCGCGAGGTCGTCAGGGAGATCGGCTACACCGGCTCCGAGACGGGCTTCGACTACGCCACCTGCGGCGTGACGACCTCGATCAACGAGCAGAGCCCGGAGATCGCCGCCGGCGTCGACAAGTCCCTCGAAGTTCGCGACGACGCGTCCGACAACGATCGCTACGACCTGACCGGTGCCGGCGACCAGGGCATGATGATCGGGTTCGCCTGCAACGAGACGCCCGAGCTGATGCCGATGCCGATCGCGCTGGCCCACCGGATCGCGCGGCGTCTGACCGAGGCCCGGCGCAGTGAGGAAGTCCCCTACCTGCGGCCGGACGGCAAGAGCCAGGTCACCGTCGAGTACGCCTTCGGCCGGCCGAAGCGGATCGACGCGATCGTCGTCTCCACGCAGCACGCCGAGGAGGCGACCAACGAGCAGATCCGGCACGATGTCGAGCACCAGATCATCCGCTCGGTCGTGCCGGCCGAACTGATCGATGCCGAGACCAAGTTCTTCGTCAACCCGAGTGGCCGCTTCGTCCGGGGCGGGCCGATGGGCGACGCCGGGCTGACGGGCCGCAAGATCATCGTCGACACCTACGGTGGCATGGCCCGCCACGGCGGCGGGGCGTTCTCCGGCAAGGACCCGACGAAGGTCGATCGCTCGGCCGCCTACGCCGCCCGCTACGTCGCCAAGAACATCGTCGCGGCTGGGCTGGCCGACCGCTTCGAGCTCCAGGTCAGTTATGCGATCGGCGTCGCCCACCCCGTCTCCCTGTTCTGCGAGACATTCGGGACCGGCAAGGTCGGCGACGACGTAATCGAGCGGCTGGTCCGGGAGCACTTCGACCTCCGCCCGGCGGCGATCATCGATCACCTGGACCTGCAGCGGCCTATCTATCGGCAGACAGCCGCCTACGGCCACTTCGGCCGCGAGGACCTCGACGTCCCCTGGGAGCAGACCGACAAGGCCGATGCCCTCCGGGCCGCAGCCGGACTGTAGCGACTACGCCGCAGCCGGACGACAGCGACGACCACAGCAATCGTTGGGGGAGCGGCTCCCGGACCGGCTGGCGATGAGCTATCCGGACCGGGAGCCGCTCCCCTTTCACGCGACGGAGCACGTGCCACCGCCCGGCCTCCACTGGCCCACCCAGCGGGCGGGACGCCATTCGGCCCCCCGCTGCCGTCCAGGTCCTGACCGACGGTATGGGACTCCCGGGATGGCGCGATCAGCCGGCACCCGGACATCTTATTGACCATCCTGACACCGGACCAGACGCTCCGACGCCCGTCGGCCTCGCTGGTCAGCCAGCCCGTGGCGCGAGGGTCCCTCGGACGAGAGCGGCGCATCGGCGACCGCCGGGCCTAGCCAATGACGCCCCGATAGCCCCAACATCGTGCCCCCTTGACGCACCGGAGCGTCAATGCGAACATATGTTCTTATTATTGACCGGAATGGGAGCAGGACTCCCGGCCCCGGTAGTTGGCCGTACAACATGTCCGGACAGGATGGAGGGCATAGAAGTTGCTTCGCAAAGTTCAGCATGGTGTCGTGACGCCGCGTCCACTCCATGCCCCAGCGTGCGGCTGTTGTGCCAGGCGTCCGAACCGATGGAAGTCCTGCCTAGAACTGCCCATAGACAGTCTGCATCCGCATGAGTACGCTTTTATCAGTGACCGTACACCACCTGCGCCGACGCGGGAGGACCACAAGCCGATGATCGTTACCACCGCATTCAATCCACTCGGTCGCCCGTCCCGCCCCTCCCGCGAGGCGGCTGACCCCCTCATCCCCAACGCCTCGTGCTTCCCCGCCTCGCCGCCCACCGAGACTCAGCCGTCCCCGGCC
>CADCWK010000084.1:7956-8248 GCA_902806375.1 uncultured Thermomicrobiales bacterium | reverse complement strand
GCGGGCGCCGCTAGTCGGGCGTCGCCGATGCGTCACAGTCCATAACGGCCAGCTGGAGCGGCCCGGGTGTCTCATCGCCCGGGCCGCTGCGTGTTGCGTCCGGGGCGAACCGGAGTTCCGGGCGGATCATCAGCAGGAATAGAGATACGGCGCAGTCGGACACGATCTCTCCCCGGTCCGGCAGGAACCATATCGTCCCCTGTCCAGGCGTCGGGGCCGCGTCGGTGGCCCCGACGCGAGGGGTGAGATCCGGCCCGCCGGCGTCCGGGTCGCCGCCATGGGAGCGGACCGG
>CADCWK010000084.1:0-7904 GCA_902806375.1 uncultured Thermomicrobiales bacterium | reverse complement strand
ATGAGACACGAGCGGCGTAACGGGCGGCCAGCGGGGATGTGCCGCGTCGACCGTGTCAGTCCTATCCAGGGACATTTCGAGAGCAGTCAAGTCATTATTAGAGAGCCAGTGTCGCCCCGATCAGAGCTGATCGGCCGGAGCGGTTCGACGCGCCAAGGACCGTTCGGCGAGACCACCCGTGACCACGCTGAGAGGCATCGCGCTACCCCAGCCAGTCGCTCGGATGGTCGTCGCATTCGCCGGGATGGGCCGAAACCGCCACCTTACGGCCTGCCGTGACGCCAACTCCCAGTGAGCATCCCGATTTGACGAGATTCCCTATTGACATCCCGCCACCCGTTCAATAGAGTTTGATTATGCGAGAACATGTTATGCATAACCAAACTGCAGTGATCGAGCCGCCGCCGAATCACAGCGACCGCTATCGCATCCTGAGCGTGCAGCGGGCGGCCCAGGTGCTCTCGGCGTTCCTCGCGCCGCCGCACGAGTTCGGCGTGAGCGAGCTGAGCCGGATGCTGGGCCAGACGAAGAACCAGACCTTCCGTCTGCTCCAGACACTGGTCGACGAGGGCCTGGTCATCTTCGACCTCGTCAGCAAGCGCTATCGGCTGGGGTATAGAGTCGTCGAGCTCGGGGTGGTCGCCCAGAAGATGCTGCCCCTCGTCGCCGCCGCCAGTCCCGTCATGGACAAGGTCGCGTCAGCGACCGGGGAGACGGTCAACCTGGGCACCCTCGCCGACGACGTCTCGGCCATCTGTCTCGACAAGCGTGAGAGCGCCCACCCACTCCAGATCCACGCCCGGATTGGGGGGCGGTTCCCGCTCCACGCGGGGGCAATCTCCAAGCTCCTCCTCGCCTATTCCTCCGGCCCGTTCGTCGAGCGGTACCTGCTCTTGGCAAGCCCACTCGAGCGATTCACGGCCGACACCATCACCGAACCCGACGACCTCCGCGAGGCCCTGCGGGTCATCCGGACGGACGGGTATGCCATCAGTGACGAAGATCTGGACGCTGGGGCGTGTGCCGTTGCCGCCCCGATCCGGAACGGAACGGGGGAGGTCATCGCCGGGATCAGTATCGCGGCACCCAAGGCGCGCTTCGGACCGGCCGAACGCCAAAACATCGTCCGGACCATCGTCACCGCGGCGGAGGAGATTTCCCTGAAGCTCCGTGGTGACCGCTCGATCACCGTCACCCGTCGATAGCCACGACCTCGTCCCGTGGGAACCTTTCAGATGACCGCAGCCCTGCCGGGCGCGCGGAAGGGGTGGACTATGCGTATCGAGGCTTTCCAGGAAGAACTCGCCCGGGGTGGCGTCCAGATCTCCCGGCGTGAACTCCTCATGCTTGCAGCCGCCGGTGGCGCGGCGCTGGCCGCGTCGCCGCTCCTGACCCGGTCCGCCGGTGCCCAGGACGCGACGACCCCGACGCCGGGCGGGATCTGGCGGATGGCCATCGCCGGGACGCCGACTGTCTACCCGGTGACGGCCCCGGCCGCGCTGGTCGACCTGCTCGTCAACAAGACGATCTACAACAACCTGACCCAGTACCAACTCGTCGACGGCGGCATCCAGGCCGTGCCGGACCTGGCCGAGTCGTGGGAGCCCAACGCCGACCTGACCCAGTGGACGTTCCGGCTCCGGCCCGGCGTGCTCTGGCACGACGGCACACCGCTGACCGCCGCCGACGTCAAGTTCACCTTCGAGACGCTGCTCAACCCGGAGGTCAACGCCGCGGCCCGCGGCGTGATCTCGTCGATCCAGACGATCGATGCGGTTGACGACCTGACGGTCCTGTTCACGCTCAGCCGGGCGTTCGCACCGCTGCCGGTCATGCTCGGCTACAACCAGGCCATCGTACCCAAGCACCTGCTCGAGGGGCAGGATCTCAACCAGCCGGCGGCGTTCCTCGCCGCCCCGGTCGGCTCTGGTCCCTTCAAGTACAAGGAACTGTCAGCCGGCAACTACCTCGAGGTCTCGCGGAACGACGCCTACTTCGGTGGTCCGGCCCTGCTCGACGGGATCATCTTCAAGACGATCACCGACGGGAACGCCCGCGCCGCCCAGATCCGCTCCGGGGAGATCGACCTGACGGTGATCGACCCGTCCCAGGTCGAGTCGATGCAGAGCGATCCCAACATCGTGCTCCGGGAGATGCCGCAAGTCAACTACTACTTCGTCGCCGTCAACCACTCGATCCCGCGCCTGCAGGACCGCCGGGTCCGGCAGGCCCTGTCCCATGTCCTGGACAAGGACGCCATCGTCCAGAGCGTCCTTGCCGGGGCCGGACAGGTCGCGACGGGGCCAATCCACCCGTTCCTGGGGGACTACTACAACCCGAACGTCCAGACGTATGCCTACGATCCCGAGGCGGCCGCCGCGCTGATGACCGAGGCCGGCTGGACCAAGGGTGAGGACGGCATCCTCGTCAACGCTGCCGGAGAGCGCTTCACGCTCAGGATCAACGGCCCGCAGGGCTACCCGGTCCTCGAGCAGGTGATGGTCTATGCCCAGTCCGAGTTCCAGCAGCTCGGCATCGAGGTGACCCTCGAGATCCCCGAATGGACCGTCCACCTGGAGCAGTACAACGAGCTCCAGTACGACCTGCTGGTCCAGTGGTGGGTAACGCCGCCGGACCCGGACCTCTACGACCACTACTACAGCACCTCGAGTTCGAACCGGTGGGGGTACAACAACCCCGAACTCGACCCGATGCTGGTCGAGGCCCGCAGCCAGTCCGACCGGGCGGCTCGCGTCGCACTGGTCCACCAGCTCCAGGAGATGGTCGCCATCGACCTGCCGGTGCTCTACCTCTACCACGTCCAGGAGATCCAGGCCGTCAGCGCCCGGACCCAGGGGCTGGTGGAGATGGGCTACCGCGACGCCCTCACCTGGTCCGAGCAGATCTGGGTGACCCAATAACCATTGGCGTGAGACGCGGTCCGTCCGCCGGGGGAGGGTCGTCATGGTTGCCTACGCGATTCGTCGCCTGATCCAGGCGGTCGTCCTGCTCGTCATCGTCAGCATCGTCACCTTCATCCTGATCCACTCGGCGCCGGGCGGGCCGGCGATCCTTGCCAACCCGGACCTGAGCCGGGACCAGATCGCGCAGGCGTCGGCCCAGCTTGGGCTGGACGACCCGTTGCCGGTCCAGTACGGCCGCTGGGCCGGCAACGTCCTCCGGGGGGACTTCGGCGTCAGCTACAACACCATCGAGCCGGTCGTCGATCTGATCGGGGCCCGGCTCCCGAACACCCTGCTGCTGGCCGGGATGGCGCTCCTGCTGGGGCTGGTGATCGCGATCCCGCTGGGGGTCGTCTGCGCGCTGCGCCGGAACTCCTGGCTGGACCGCGCCGTCGCCGGCCTGACGTTCTTCGGTGTCTCGATGCCGGTCTTCTGGCTCGGGATCATGCTGATCATCCTGTTCTCCGTTCAGCTCCGGGTCCTGCCGAGTGGCGGGATGATGAGCCTCGGGGAGCCGTTCTCGCTCTGGGACCGATTGCGACACCTGATCCTGCCGGTCAGCGTCCTGGCTCTCGGTAACCTGGCCGAGCTGACGCGCTACACCCGGTCCGGGCTGGTCACCGTCATGTCGGAAGACTACGTCCGGACGGCCCGCGCCAAGGGGCTGACCCAGCGGAGCGTGGTGGTTGGCCACGCCCTGCGCAACGCCCTGATCCCGGTCGTGACGATCATCGGCGTGATGCTGCCGCGGGCCGTCAGCGGCGCGGCGATCACGGAGGCCGTCTTCTCCTGGCCGGGGATGGGTCAGCTGGCGATCAACGCCGCCACCACGCGGGACTACCCGGTCGTCCTCGGCACGACGCTCGTCGTCGCCGCCGTCGTCATCTTCAGCAGCTTCATCACCGACCTGGCCTACGGCTATCTCGACCCACGCATCCGGCTGGGCTAGGAGGCAACCATGACGGTCACGTCCATCGCCCCTGGCCAGCCGGGCCGCACCGTGGCAAGGGTCCGGCCGCCGGCCCGGTCGTTCTGGCGGACGGCCTGGGTTCGCTTCTCGCGGAACCACGTCGCGATGGTCTCGGCGCTCTTCCTCCTGATGATGTTCGTGGTCGCGGCCTTCGCGACCTCGGTCGCCCCACAGGATCCCAACCGGGTGATGATCCTCAACCAGCACCTCTCGCCCTCCGGGGAGCACCTGCTGGGAACGGACGAGAGTGGGCGGGACGTCTTCTCGCGGCTGATCGTCGGCGCCCGAGCCTCGATCGCGGTCGGGTTGACGGCCATGATCATCTCGATCGTGATCGGGTCGCTGGTCGGCAGCGTCGCCGGGTTCTTCGGTGGCTTCGTCGACACCATCCTGATGCGGATCACCGACGGCATGATGGCGATCCCGTACTTCTTCCTCGTCCTGATCGTTGTCGCCGTCTTCGGCTCGTCGTTTACGAACATCGTCATCGTGATCGGCGTGACGAGCTGGATGGTGGTCGCCCGCATCGTCCGGAGCGATGTGCTCCGGTTCCGCGCCAACGAGTTCGTCACCGCTGCCCGCTCGATCGGGGCGGGAGACGGGCGCCTGCTCGTCCGGCACATCCTCCCCCATGCCGTCCCGTCCATCCTCGTCGCCGCGACGCTCGGGGTCGCCAACGCGATCCTGCTCGAATCGGCGCTCAGCTTCCTCGGGCTCGGTATCCAGCCGCCGGCGGCGAGCTGGGGCAACATGCTGAGCAACTCGCAGGCGTACATCTGGGACAATCCCCTGTTGCCGCTTTACCCCGGACTACTCATCCTCCTGACCGTCCTGGCGTTCAACTTCCTCGGCGACGCCCTCCGGGACGCTCTCGACCCTCAGTACCGCGAAGGCGGCCACTGATTCCGTCGGAGTCGGCGGTCTGTAGCGGAACGAACCAGAATCTGATCGCCTGGTCCTCGTGGGCCAGCGGTCACCTCGGGGAGCAACGGTCGCTCCCGATACAGAAGGAAAGTCATCTTGGTTACCACCACCGACGCGTTCACGACCTGGACCGTCCCCTCCCTCGAGCGTCGCATCCTCGATGCGATCGACATCGAGACCCCGTGGCAGATCGTGGAGCGGTTCTCGAAAATCGTCCGGCTGTCCGGCACGCCCGAGGAGCGCACGGCGGTTGACCTGCTGGTGGCCCGGCTCGACGAGTGGGGCATCCCCTACACGCTGCACGAGCCGATGTGCTTCATCTCCCACCCCGGTCCGACGACGCTGCGGCTGGAGGGGCCGGACGGCCGGAGCTTCCGGGCGAAGACGGCGGCGATGGGGCTCTCGACCGACGGCGAGGAGATCAGCGGCGAACTCGTCTACGTCCCCAGCGACAGCGGCGACCAGGCCGGCGACGTCTTCTCGGTCGGCGTCTCGTTCGGTGGGCAGGATGTCGCCGGCAAGATCGTCATGACCGAGGGATTCGCTTCGCCCGGCAAGGTGACCGACGTCATGGCCGCCGGGGCTATCGCCGGTATCTTCATCAACGCCGGCCAGGAGATCCATGAGGGGATCTGCACCTCGATCTGGGGGACGCCCGACCTCGACAACCAGGGACGCCAGCCGACGATCCCGGTGATCGCGATCAACAACCCATCCGGCCAGGAACTGATCGCCGCGGCCCGGGCTGGTGGTGCCCGGGTGGCCCTCTCGACCCAGCTCGAGACGGGCTGGCGGACGATCCCGGTCCTCGTTGCCGAGATCCCGGGTGCGACCGTGCCGGACGAGTTCGTCCTGCTCCACGGTCACCTCGATTCCTGGTTCGAGGGCGTCGCCGACAACGCGACCGGCGACGCGACCATGCTCGAGTTGGCCCGGGTCTTCTGGGACAACCGGCAGGACATCGCCCGCTCGCTCCGGGTCGCCTGGTGGTCCGGTCACTCCCACGGCCGCTATGCCGGTTCGACGTGGTACGCCGACGAGTTCGGCATCGACCTCGCCCGCAACTGCGTCGCCCAGGTCAACTGTGACTCGCCCGGCGCCCGCTGGGTCAATACCTACAACGAACTCAGTGCCATGACCGAGACGGCCCCGATGGTCGACGCCGTCATCACGCAGACGACCGGGATCACTCCGGAGACCGAGCGACCGCCCCGCGCCGGCGACTACTCGTTCAACGGCGTCGGTCTGACCGGCTTCTACATGCTCTCGTCGACGATGTCCCAGGAGCTGCGCGACGAGAAGGGCTACTACGCAGTCGGAGGCTGCGGGGCCAACATCGAGTGGCACACGGAGGGCGACCTGCTGGAGATCGCCGACCGGGACAACCTGCTGCGCGACCTCAAGGTCTACGCCGCGTCACTCCTGCGGGTCCTGAACGCGTCAGCCGTGCCGTTCGACTTCACCCGCACGACGGCCGAGTTCCGCGAGACGCTGTCGCGCTATCAGCTGGCCGCCGGGAAGCACTTCGACTTCGGGAAAGCCGGGAGTGCGCTCGACGAGCTGGACGCGGCGCTGGCCGCCCTCTATGCCGCCGCGCCGGTCGACGCCGCGCCGGACGACGAATCCGCCCGCCGGTTCAACTTCGCCCAGCGCCGACTGGCCCGCCTGCTCGTCCCGGTCAACTACAGCCGGGCGGAGGCCTTCTATCACGACCCGGCCCTCGGCGTGCCGGAGCTGCCGGATCTCCACCCCGCGATGGCCTACGGGGCGGCCGGCGACGATGTCGCGAAGCTAGGCGTCCTGAACGCTCACCTCACCCGCGGCCAGAACCGTCTGGTGTGGGCACTCATCCAGGCCACCGAGACGGCCCAGCTGGCCACTGGCCGATAGGCGATCCGATGCCGGCGAGCGCCACGCACCGTCAGCGGTGTGTGGCGCTCGCCATTTCCAGGGAGGGACATTTCCGTGACGACCCAGCCGACCAGCCCCACCACGGACACCGACGCCACCGAGCCGGGCCTGCGGGACGCCGTCTCGCCAGACCGCTTGTATGCCCACCTCGTCCGGTTCAGCGAGCTGTTCCGGGACAGTGGGACGGAGGACGAGCGGGCCGCCGCGGCCTACGTCGCCGAGCAACTCCGCGGCTTCGGGCTTGAGCCGACCGTCCATACCTTCGACTCGTGGATCTCGTGGCCCCGTGAGGGCACGCTCCGCGTCGAAGCGGGCGACGAGGTGCTCGACATCGCGGTTAGGACCCGCTCATTCGGCGGGCACACGGATGGCCTGGACGCCGAACTGATCCACGTCCCGTTCGCGGCTCCGGAGCGGGGGGAGATGATCTTTTCCCACCGGGCCGTTGCCGCCGACTACGCCGGGCTCGACGTGACCGGGAAGATCGTGATCACCGGTGATGGCGGACCCGATGGCATCCGCCGGGCACAGGAGCGTGGCGCCGTCGCCCACATCCATATCTGGCCGAGCGACGAGGACGCCATCCACGAGATGATCGCGACCCCGGTCTGGGGGACGCCAACGCCCGAGACGGCCCTGCGCGTCCCGAAGATCCCGGCGCTCGGACTGTCGAATGCGGACGGACTGCGGTTAGGGGAGTTGATCGCGGCTGGTCCGGTCCGGGCACATCTGACGTCGCACGTCGAGACGACCTGGGTCGAACTGCCGCTCGTCACCGTCGACATCCCCGGCAACGCTACCGACCGCTTCCTGCTGGTCGGCTCGCACATTGACTCCTGGTACGAAGGCATCACCGATAACGCGACCGGCGACGCCGCCTTGCTGGAGATGGCTCGCATCTTCGCCGGCCAGCGCGATGCACTGCGGCACGGGCTCCGCTTCGCCTGGTGGCCCGGCCACTCGACTGGCCGTTACTCAGGTTCTACCTGGTACGCCGACGCGTTCTTCGACGACCTCCACGCCCACGCGCTCGGCTATCTCAACATCGACTCGCCCGGCCCACGCGGCGCGGCGATCTGGGACTGCCGTTACAACTGCGGCGAGATAGAGGCCGTCACCGGGGCCGTCGTTCGGGG
>CADCWK010000083.1 GCA_902806375.1 uncultured Thermomicrobiales bacterium | reverse complement strand
CAGCCGAAGATCAGGTCGACGTTGATGTTGGCGAAGCCGGCCCGGCGCGCGGCGGCGAAGGCTCCGGCGGCATCGCCGGCCTCGTGCTGCCGGCCCAGCACGCGCAGCCCGCGGCGGTGCTGGGTCTGGACGCCGAGGCTCAGCCGGTTGACGCCCGCATCGAGATACCCGGCGGCGCGGGCCACGTCGAAGCTGTTCGGATTGGCCTCCATGGTGATCTCGACGTCCGGCAGCACGTCGAAGCCAGACCGGCAGGCGGCGACCAGGCGACCGATCTGCTCCGGTTCCAGGAGCGACGGCGTCCCGCCACCGATGTAGATCGTCGCGGCGGCCGGACCGCCCAGCGCGGCGGACTGCCGGGCGATCTCGCGTCCCATCGCCTCGACGTAGCGCGGGATGAGCGACTCCTGTCCGGCGTATGTGTTGAAATCGCAGTACGAACAGATATGGCCGCAGAACGGGATATGCAGGTAGATCCCGATCGGATCGCCGGGTGCCGCCGGAGCGATCACGGTCTCGACCGACGGGTGGGCGATGCCTTGAGAGGGAGAGGGCGTCGTCAGGGTCACAGGGGAAACGCTTTCGGTCGGTGCCGTTGGAGGCCTGGCAGGATGGTCACCCCATGATACCCCAGCGCGCCTACTGGGTTGACATAAATTTGCATCACCGCTGTCGACCGGTCCGGGACCGCCTGGCGGCGCCTGGCCTGGCGTCCGCCACGAGCCGCAGTCGTGGGGAGACGCGGTCCCAGGCGACAGCGACCTCCTGACGCTGCTCGTCGGTCGCTGGATCGGCGCCGTACCGGACGGGGGCATAGGCACCCGACAGGGTCTCGATGTCGGCGACCGGCGAACCCAGCGTGTCCGCGACCCGATGGGCATGACGTCGGGCGGTCTCGGACCGGCGTCGCGCCAACCCCGCGTCCGCGGCGGCGCGCAGGAAGCGGAGGTAGATCTCCCGGATCGCTACCGTGTTGCGAAACCGCGGGTCGCTGCGCAGATCCCGGAGTGGGTCGCCATCGCCCTGCCCATCGGTGGACCGGCGACGACGCCGGAACAGCGCGGGCAACGCGAACTCGACGTGCTGTTCGACGTCGGTGGGTGCGGCCGCCTCGGGTGCTCGGCCGAGAGCCACCCGGGCGACGACCAGGACGAGGACGAGCAGCACCACCGCCGCCATCACGATCCGCACCTCGTCAGGCAGGGAGGATGCCTCTGGTGCGACCTTCATGACCGGGGATGCCGACGGGTCGTCGAAGACCTCGATCGTGACCTCGGGGCGATCCTTGACCGACCGGAGCGACAGCAGCCAGTCGACCAGCCAGAAGACAGGGAAGAGGAGGATCAGAAAGAGCCACGACAGACCGAGGATGGCTGTCTGGATGGTCCAGATCACCGGCCCCAGCAGCCAGACGAGCGTGTCGAAGGCCGCGGGACTCGCGATCGCCACCAGTGCCGTCGCGGCGAGCAGCACAGCGACGACGCCCAGGGAACTGGTCAGCGCGCCGACGACGCCACCGTCGCGGAGTTCACCCGGGTGGACTGCCGCCTGCCGGGCCCAGCCCATGGCCAGCAGGATCGCGCCGAAGAAGACCGTGGCGCCGGACGCGATCTGCCCATCGGTCGCCATGCCGGACAGGCCACCGATCAGCGAGATGCCGACGAGGATCGAGGCGCCGAGCCGGAACGTGGTCCGGACATCGTCGATCGCGTTGTCCGCCCGGCGCTGCCGCCACCACCAGGCAGCGACCGCGACGAGGATCGGCACCCAGACCGGCATCGCGGCCACGCTCGCCCGGAAGATCAGCGCGTCGCCGGCCCCGGTGACCCAGGCCCGATCGGTCCAGCCGATCCCTGGGAAGGACAGCCCCTTGACCATGATCAGACTGGCCGCCGTGACGGTCAGCAGGCTGACCACCCGCTGGCGGCTGACCGACCCATCGGACAGGAGCACCGGGGCGAGGCCGATCAGGACCATCGCGACGATCACTGGACCGAAGGCCACGGTCCCGACGGTCTCGTTGGACAGCGCCTCGATCGCCAGCCACAGCACGGCGGCTTCGGCGATCGCCGTGCCCAGCGCGACCCGCGCGCCCGACCAGACCCGCAGCCACCGCGTAGCGACCGGGATCGTGCCGGATCTGGCCAATGGACCCCGGGGCGTCATCGCCGGTTCCCTCCGTGATAGCAGGCCACACCGTGCGGACATGATGACATGTCCGCCCTGCCTGGACCGCGCGTGTATGTGACGGCGGGAGCAGGGAAGCGGGGACCGGCCCTGGCGACGGCCCGGACGACGACCCGGGGGGCGAGGGTCGCCATCGACGCATCAGCCGGGAACACGACCATGGTCCCGCTCGCGATCGACGGCCCGGTCGACGTCCGGGGGGCGCCCTCGTCATTGCCAGCACGACCGGTACGATCCACCACGCGACCGACCGGCGGACCACGAGGCGACCCGGCGGAACGGGGATCGGTCGGCCGCGTACAGCCCGACCCGGTCGCCGTGTGACGTCCGAAGGGCCATCCCCGTTGGAGTCGGGCCCGTGGCCGTAGCGACCGCGTCCATCGGCAGCGACCGCGCGTCCTAACCCGGTAGACGAGCGGGAGGCACGACGCGGCGACTATCCGTCAGGGTCGCTTCAACGCCGCTCGGGCCCCATGAAAGCCGGACATCCCGTGGATACCACCGCCAGGGGGGGTTGATGAGGAGCCGATGTACAGGCGCGGGTTGGGCGTCCGGTAGGGATCCAGTCGGGGGACGGGTCGCGTGAACTGCTGGAGCAGGTCCTGCCGGCCGCCATTGATGTCCCCATTGACATAATTCTCGTTGGATCGCTCGAAATCGGACGGGGTGGTCACGCTCCGGCCGATGATCAGGTCACGGAAGCCGGGGGCGAAGCGCTCGACCTGCCGCTCGATCCGATCCGTCATGTCGACGGTCGAGCCGGCCGGGACGTGGCAGTACGCCCAGGCGACGTGCTTTCCCACCGGCGCACGGCTCGGGTCGACAATGGTCGGCTGGGTCAGCAGGACGAATGGCCGCTCGGAGACGTGACCGTGAGCCACCGCAGCTTCGGACGCGACGATCTCCGCCAGCGATCCACCCAGGTGGACGGTCCCCGCCCGGCGGACAGCCGGGGCGACCCACGGGATGGGGCCACTGAGGGCCCAGTCCAGTTTGAACGCCGCGGCCCCATAGCGAAAGCGGCTGAGTCGGCGGCGGTAGCCGGCCGGGAGCTCATCCCCGGCGATCGCGAGGATCTGGCGGGGCGTCAGGTCGAAGACCACCGTCGCGTCATCCGGCAACTCCCGCAGGGACCGGATGGGATGGCCGGTGACGATCGTCCCACCGAGTTCGCGGAGCAACGCCGCCATCGCGTCGACCAGCGCCTGGGAGCCGCCGCGCGCGAATGGCCAGCCGTCCGCATGGGCGGCCAGCGTCAGCATCAGCGCGATCGAACTGGTCCCCGGTTCCCGGAGGTCCTGGAACGAGTGGGCGGCGTTGCCGGCGAGCAGTGCCCGGGGCGGGGCCGTCCGGAAGCGCGCCCCGGCCAGGGTCGGCGCGGGCCAGAGTCCGCGCACGCCGAACCGGGCCATGAGGCCGGGATGGGGGAGCGCCCCACCGATCGGCCCGAGGAACATCTCCCACAGGGTCTGGCGCCGGTCCATGAGCGGGCCGATCAGTCGCCGGTAGGCATCGGCGTCGACAGCCGGGAACTGGTCCGCGGTCTCGTCGACGGACCGGTGCAGCGACGCCGCGGAACCATCGTCGAATGGGTGTGCCAGCGGGATCTCGGGCCGGACCCACTCCAGACCGAAACGTTCCAGTCCGAGGCGGGCGAGGAACGGGGATGACGGTGCCAGTGCATGGACGGTGCTGCAGGGGTCGTGGCGAAATCCCGGCAGGGTCATCCCGGATGTGCGCGACCCTCCACCGATGGTGGCGGCAGCCTCGTAGAGGGTGACGCGTCGCCCGGCCTGGGCCAGGGCGATCGCGGATGCGAGTCCATTGGGCCCCGCTCCGACAACGACCGTGGGACGCTCTCCCGACATGCTGCGCATCTCCCGACGTTGGTACCGGCCATTGTGCAGATCGCTGGAGTGTTTCACGTGGGACATTGTCCGCACCGGCACGCGCGGCCCACGCGGCACCCGCATTCACCCACGACAACGCCGATTCGACGCCATGGGAGCGGCCCGACGACGCGGGAGTGGGCGACGCGGTACACTTCGACCGGTTACAGGTGTCGGACCATGACTCGAACATCGTCGGGTTCCCTCCACACCGTCTCGTCCAGATCCCGGAACCGGCACGGCACGGCATCCCGCCCGCGACCAGCGGCTGGTCGATCTCACCGGTCGAACCGGCGTCCCGCCCGGCGGGTCGAATCCCGACCGGCGCCCGACTGCCCATCGAGCAGCAGCGTTCCGGATCGCCACCAGGCGGGTCGCCGGCGCGATCGCACCCCGACATTCGGCTCCCCATCCTCATACGGGAGTGGGTCGGATCCGGCGTGAGGACGTCAGGGAGCGGCTCCGGTGCGCATCCACCCGGCTCCGGGGACAGGACCGCGAGACAACCCGGCATGACGGACCAGACGGTCCCGCCGGTCAATCGATCGAGAAGCGACCGGATGGCGATCGAGCCCCGGTCCGCATGACACAAGGAACCAACGTGACCGACAACCAGAACGACCAGGAGCGACGAGCGCCCTCCGGCGACTCGCAGCGTATCGCCGATGCCTCTCGTGGAGCGGATGCGAACGAGCAGCGCTCGGGCAGCAATCGCCGCCGGCGTCGCCCGTCCAATCGCGGCCCTCGCCCCGAGGGGCAGACGGCCGGCACGCCGGGCAGCGCGGAGACAGGCGGCGACGGGCCGGTGGCCCAGGGCGGAGGCGATGCGGCTACCCGGGGCCACCGTCAGCCGCGCGAGCGTGGCGGCCAGCGCGAGGGCGGCGGGCAACCGCGTGAGCAGGGCACGCCGCGAGACGGCGGACAGGGGGCCAACCGGGGCAGCCGCCGGCCCCAGCCGCCGGCCGGGCACCGGCGACCCCACCGGGACGAGGAAGCCGAGCCCCGCTACGAGCCGAACCGCCCCCGCCAGTCGCCCGCGACACCGGATGGTGGTCGTGGGACTCGCCCCGCGACCGGGAACGAGGCCGGGACACGATCCGGTGGTGCCAACCGACCGGCCGGTGGGCAGCGCCCTCCCGGTCAGCAGCGCATCCTCGGCGGACAGCGCCCGGTGCCCGATGTGACGACGTCGACGTCCGCTGCAGCTGGGCCAGGCGGTCGTCAGGGCAACCCGTCCCGATCCGGCTCGACTCCCTCCGGCACCTCTGGCCAGCGGTCCGGTCAGCGCGGCGGTAGCGGCGGCGGTGGTCGGGGTCGGCAGCCGGGCGGAGACGGGAGCGAATCCCGCCGTCCTGCCAATCAGCACCCCTCCGGGCACGCCGCCCCCAATGCCGGGCAGGCGACGCCCCGCCGGAGCGGCAGCGACCGACGTGGCACGTCGCTCTCCCTGGAAACGAGCCAGGTGGCTCCGGCGGGCAAGCTCCGCATCGTCCCCCTCGGTGGGGTCGGTGAGGTCGGCAAGAACATGACGATGGTCGAGTACGAGCGGGACATCATCCTGCTCGACTGCGGCGGCAAGTTCCCCGAGGAGGAGCAGCGCGGCATCGACCTGATCGTGCCCGACGTCTCGTACGTCCGGAACCGCCTGGCCAATCTCCGCGCCATCCTCATCACCCATGGCCATGAGGACCACATCGGTGCCCTGCCGTACATCATCCCGCAGTTCGCGGACGCGGCGCCGATCCCGATCTACGGGTCGCCACTCTCGATCGGGCTGATCGAGCGCAAGCTGGAGGAGCACCGGCTCGAGAAGCTCGTCAAGCTGATCCCGGTCGTGCCCCACGAGCGCTACCGGTTCGGCCAGCTCGAAGCCGAGTTCATCCACGTCACCCACTCGATCCCGGATACCAACGCGATCGCGGTCCATACCCCCGTCGGCACGATCGTCGACACCGCCGACTTCAAGTTCGACCCGACCCCGGTCATGGGCGGCCCGACCGACGAGCGCCGCCTCCGCCAGCTGGGTCAGGAGGGCGTCCTGGCGCTGTTCTCCGACACCGTCCGGGTGGAGATGGAAGGCACGACGCCCTCCGAGCGCGTCGTGATGGATACGATCGACGAGGTCATCAAGGATGCCCGCGGCATGGTCGTCATCGCGACCTTCGCCTCGAACATCAACCGGATCCACATGGCCCTCCGTGCCGCCCATCGCCACGGACGCAAGGTCGCCGTCGCTGGCCGGAGCATGGAGCAGAACTCCCAGGTGGCCCGGGACCTCGGCTACCTCGACCCACCCGAGGGGTTGCTGATGCCCCTCGACGAGGTCATGCGGCTGCCCCGGCAGCAGCGGGTGCTGGTCATCACCGGGTCGCAGGGCGAGGCCTCGGCCGCGCTGGCCCGGATCGCTGCCGGTGAGCACCCCAAGATCCGCGTCACGAAGGGCGACGTCGCGCTGCTCTCCGCGACGCCGATCCCCGGCAACGAGGAGACCGTCACCCGGACGATCGACAACCTGTTCCGGCGGGGCGCCCGGGTCGTCTACTCCACCCGCGACCGTGGGGTCCACGTCTCCGGTCACGCCAGTCGCGACGAGTTGCGCAAGATGATCGACCTGCTCAACCCGCGCTTCGTCATCCCGATCCACGGCGAGTACCGCCACATGATGCTGTACCGCGATCTGGCCGGGGAAGCGGGTATCCCGCCAGAGCGCGTCCTGCTCCCGGAAATCGGCGGCGTGCTCGAGTTCACGGCGGACACCGCCAACCAGCGCTCCCGGATCCCGGCCGGATCGCTGCTGCTCGACCGCCTCGGCGATCGGGGCGGCATCTACCGGCTGCGTGAGCGCGACCACCTGTTCGACGACGGGGTCGTGATCGTCATGATGGTCGTCGACCGGACCTCCGGCGAGCTGATCGCCGGGCCGGAACTCATCGCCCGCGACCTCAAGCCGGACCTGGCCAATGGCGCGCTGCGCGAGGCCGAGCTGGAGCTGCGGCGCGCCCTCCAGCGCCGCCAGCGGGGCGAGGTCCAGATCGGCCACCTGATCTCCCGGACCAAGGAGTCGGTTGGCCGGGTGCTGTACCGCCGCTCGACGGACAAGAAGTGGCCGATGATCCTGCCGGTCGTGACCGAGCTGTAGTCAGACCTGCTATCAGCGGACAGGGAGAGGGGGCAGGGACGCGATGTCCCTGCCCCCTCTCCCTGTCCGATTCCACCCGGGTGGACTGTCTGCTGGTCATCGCGTCGCCCCACCCGATGTCGATGGGACCGGCCACCGGCTGCGACGACCGGTCGCCGTTCCACGTCGAACCGTCTACCCGGCCCATAGGAGGGTCATCAATCGTCGATGGCGGCGTAGACGGATGTCCAGAAGTCGTCGCGGATGCCCGGGTCGGGGTAGCCGAACGAGCGCTGCGTCATGAGCACCGCGGTGAGATCCTCCGCCGGATCGGCGTACCACGAGGTTCCGAACCCGCCATCCCAGCCAAACCGCCCCGGTGTGGATGAGGTCTGGTCCCGCCGGGTAATGACCGACAGCCCGAAGCCCCAGCCCCGGGCGTCCGGGTCGCCGAGGACCAGCGCGTCCCGTTTCTGCTCCCGCGTCACCTGGTCAGTCGTCATCGTCGTCACGGTCGGCCGGGACAACAGCCGGGTGCTCCCGAGGCGCCCGGCGCCGAGCATCAACTGGCCGAATGCGAGCATGTCGCCCACCGTCGAGACCAGCCCACCGGCACCGTCCGGGAAGACTGGCGGGCTCGCCCAGACACTGTCGGCACCGACGCCGTCCACGGCCACCAGCTTCCCGGTCGCCTGATCGAGATCGTAGGGCACGGCCAGCCGCGCGAGGCTACCGCGCGGCACGTGGAACCCCGTGTCGGACATCCCGAGTGGCGCGAAGATCCGTTCCCGGAGGACATCACCCAACGGCCGCCCTGCGACGCGGGCGACCAGGACCCCAAGGACCTGCGATGGCGTGTTGTACATCCAGCGCGTCCCCGGCTGGTAGATCAGGGGCAGCTCACCCAGCCGGGCGATCCACTCATCGGGACTAAGGTCCGAGAGCGGCATCGGCGGGAACAGACGGACCCCCCGGCGCGCGGCCTCGGTCAGGATCGGGAACGCTCCCGGCGCGCCATAGAGCTGGCCGAAGCCCATCGTCCCGGTCAGGACATCG
>CADCWK010000082.1 GCA_902806375.1 uncultured Thermomicrobiales bacterium | reverse complement strand
GACGCCGGCCAGCCGGAGGTCGTTGGCGACCATGATCCGGACCAGCTCGGGGAAGGACGTCCGGGACACCCAGCCCAGCTCGCGCTCCGCCTTGGCCGGGTCGCCGAGCAGCAGGTCCACCTCGGTCGGCCGGAAGTAGCGCCGGTCGATCGCGACGAAGTCGGCCGCGTCCAGCCCGACGAAGCCGAACGCGACATCGAGCAGCTCCTGGACGCTGTGGGTCTCCCCGGTCGCCACGACGTAATCGTCCGGCTCGTCCTGCTGGAGCATCCGCCACATCGCCTCGACGTACTCCTTGGCGTAGCCCCAGTCGCGCTGGGCGTCGAGATTGCCCATGTACAGCTTGCTGGCCCGCCCCGTCAGGATCTGGGCGATGCCTCGCGTCACCTTCCGGGTCACGAACGTGCCGCCGCGCCGGGGCGACTCGTGGTTGAACAGGATCCCGTTGCAGGCGAACAGCCCGTGCGCCTCGCGGTACTGGACGGTCATGTGGTGGGCGAAGACCTTGGCGACGGCGTAGGGGCTGCGCGGGTAGAAGGGCGTCGTCTCCCGCTGCGGCGTCTCCAGCACCTTGCCGAACATCTCGGACGAGCCGGCCTGGTAGAACCGGATCGGCCAGTCGGCGTGCCGGATCGCTTCCAGCAGCCGCAGGTTGCCCATCGCGACCGAATCGGCGGTGTACTCCGGCATCTCGAACGAGACGGCGACGTGGCTCTGGGCGCCGAGGTTGTAGACCTCGTCCGGCCGGACCCGGTGGATCAGGCTGATCAGCCCGGAGGCGTCGGCCAGGTCGCCGTAGTGGAGCGTCAGCGCCAGGCCGTCGTCGTGCGGGTCGTGGTAGAGGTGCTCGATCCGGCCCGTCGAGAACGAGCTCGACCGCCGCATCACCCCGTGGACCTCGTACCCCTTCCGCAGCAGCAGCTCGGCGAGGTACGACCCGTCCTGCCCGGTGACGCCGGTAATCAATGCGCGCTTCATGGCCTGGTCTCCACTTCGGCTGGTCGTTGACCGGTGAACACCGGGACCCGGTCCGCCGGGCGCGTGTCGATGGCCAAGCTGGTAAATACCCGCGGGCTGGCCGTCGGCAGCAGCCCGAGCAGGAAGCGCTCGGTCCGCTCGTAGGCGGCCGCCGCGCTCAGGTGCGTCGCGGCGTACTCCGGGCCGGTGGCCGCAAGCAGGTCAGCCAGCCGGGAGTCGCGGCGCAGCTGACCCAGCACCGCGAGCAGGGCGTCCGGGTCCTCGGCCGGCGCGGTCAGCCCGGCCCCGGAGCGGATCACCTCCCGGGTGGTGACGCTGGATGGGTGCGTCGCGGCGACGACCGGCCGGCCAGCGACGAAATAGGACGTCAGCTTGCTCGGCAGCGACATGTCCCGGACGCTGGCCCGCTCGTTGACGAGCAACACGTCGGCGGCGGCCAGCACATCCATGAACCGCTCGGCCGGCTGGGGCGGCAGGAACGCGAGGTTCGCGGCGCCGGACCCGAGCGTCCCGAGCGACGCCCGCTGGTTGCCGTCGCCCATCAGGACGAACCGGACCGGGTCGCCGCGCCGTTCGGCCAGCCGGGCAGCGACGATGACGTGCTCCAGCCCCTGCTTGAGGCCCATGTTCCCGGCGTGCAGCACGACCTGGGTCGAGTCGTCCCAGCCCAGTTCAGCCCGGGTCACAGCCCGGTCGCCGGTCGGCGGCAGGACATGGGACCAGTTCGGCAGGATCTCGATCCGGCCCGGCTCGACGCCCATGGCGCCGAGATGGGGCCCAAACCCCTCCGCGACGATGGCCACCCCGGCCGCGCCGCGGGCGATCCGGCCCTCGACGGTCCGGATCAGGCGTGACACCCGGCCACCCCCGGCGACGCCGCTCTGGTCGGCGGCGTTGCCCATCAGGTCCTGGATCAGCAGGCCGTACGGCACCCCGTGGCGGGCAGCCGAAGCCCGGGCGAGCAGCCCGCCGCTCAGGGCCGGAACGACGCCCAGCACGAGGTCCGGCGCCGTCGCTCCCGCCCGGCCGCGGCCGCTGGCGAGGAACGTCGCTTCGTAGGCGGCCCGGCGCAGCGCCGACTGGCGTCCCGGCACATAGTGGCGATACCGCCGGACCGCGACCGCGCCGTCGGTCTCGTCGGTCCGCCGCCCGCTCCGGCCGTACCCGGCCGCGACCTGCCACTCGGGGTAATGCGGCAGGCCGGTGTGGACGGTGACCGCCCAGTCGCGCTCGGCCAGGGCCCGGGCGATGGCCGTCGTGTACGGCGCGATCCCGGTCGTCTCGGGCCAGTAGTTGATCCCGTAGATGTGCAGGTTCCGGGCGGTGGGCATCAGTAGGCCCCTCGGCCGCTGATCACCGCGGGGATGGTCCGGAGCAGGATGCGGACGTCCAGCCAGAACGAGCGCGAATCGATGTACGCCAGGTCCAGCGCGACCCACTCGTCGAACGACAGGTCCGACCGGCCCGACACCTGCCAGAGGCAGGTCAGGCCCGGTTTGACCTCGAGCCGCCGCCGCTGGGTGTCGGTGAACTGCTCCACCTCGGCGACGATCGACGGCCGGGGCCCGACGAGGGTCATGTCGCCCCACAGGACGTTCACGAGCTGGGGCAGCTCGTCCATGCTGAACTTGCGCAGGACCCGCCCGACGCGGGTGACGCGCGGGTCGAGCCGGACCTTGAACATCGGACCGGACATCTCGTTGAGGTGGGCCAGCTCGTGCCGGATCCGCTCGGCGTCGCTGACCATCGTCCGGAACTTGATCAGCCGGAACGTCCGCCCGCCCATGCCGCAGCGCTCCTGCCGGAACAGCAGCGGGCCGGGGCTGGTCGCCCGGATCGCCACGATGACGCCGATCAGCAGCGGCGACAGGACGACGAGCGCCGCCAGGGCGACGAGGATGTCGACCGTGCGCTTGGCGATGAGATAGCCGGTCCCGGCCCGCCCGCCGACCGGTCGCCGCGCCACCGGTGCCGCGGCCATCCCGAGCCGGGCGGGGAACGTCAGCACCGGGTGGGTCGGGCGCGGCGATCGCCAGGTCAGCGCCGGGTCGGTCGGTGAGACAGCGCCACCGGGACCGGCGACGTGCTCCTGGACAGGAAGCGCCACGAGCTCCAGCCGGGAGTCGTCCGTGTCAGGGAACTGGACGGCGCCAAGGGACATGTCGACCTCCGGAGTCAGAGCACGGGGGAAGGCGGCAACGGCGGGCGGCTCGGCGGACCCCGCAGCGGCGGAACTGGGCAGTCGGCCGACCTGGGGCCACGGGGTGGTCGTTGCGAGACACATCTCCGGGGATCCGATGGACCTGACAAATTGCGCAAGGCTGAACGGAATTAGCGTAGCAAGCATCACCGGCGCAGCCCATAGGCCGTGTTTCGCGAACCAGACTAGGCTATTCGGCTGTTGACCGGGCGTCGGTCTGGCTAGCCCAGCGAGCCAGACCGGCCCGCTGGTCGACGGCGATCCGGCCGTTCGGCCGGGTCAGTCGGGGTCAGCCGCCTGCTGTGTGGGGTGCCGATCGGGTAGGACGATCCTGGCCGATCGCCGCGTCCGTGGTAGAACGGGACAGGTCCGGCGATCGTTCCGGATGGATCGTGCGCCCCGGATGACCGCACAGAGGACGCTCGACGTGATCGATCTGCACAACCACCTCCTGCCCGGCATCGACGACGGGGCCCGGTCGATGGATGTCACGCGGCAGGTCCTGGCGAGGGCGTCCGGCTTCGGCTATCGGACGATCGTCGCCACCCCGCACCTCCGTGACCGTCTGCTCGCCTCGTACGGGGTGGACGTGGCCGAGCGGCTGGCCGAGGTCACCGCCCTCGCGGCCGGCATAGGCATCACGGTCGCCGGGGGCTACGAGGTCTTCCTGAGCCCGGACCTGCCCCGGCGACTGGCGGAGGGCGAACCCAGCACACTGGCCGGGACCCGCTCGATCCTCGTCGAGGTACCGTTCGTCGGCTGGCCGCCGTACACCGAGGCGACGCTGTTCGCTTTGCAGACGGTGGACTACCGCCCGGTCCTCGCCCACCCCGAGCGCTACCAGGCCGTCCAGCGGGACCCTCAACTGGCGCTCGCCCTGGCCGGTCGCGGCGTCCCGCTCCAGCTCAGCCTGGGCAGTCTCGTCAGCTCGTCCCGCACCGTCCGGCGCACCGCCGAGCAGCTCCTCGCCGCCGGGGCGATCGCGGTGGTCGCCTCGGACGCGCACGGCGACGATCACCGGCTCGCGGCCGTGCCGGCCGGCCTTGCCCGGCTGACCGAACTCGTCGGACCGGAGACGGCCGACCGGATCGTCCGGGTCAACCCCGAAGCGATCCTCGCTGGCAGCCCGATCCGCCCGGCCGCACCAGCCGAGGGGTCGGGACGGCTGGGCGGACGCCGCTGGTGGCGACTGGGCCGGCGCGGACGCGCATGATCGTCACGCGCAGCGTCGCGCGGCGGAGGTCGCCGAGGGTCGGGGCTACGCCTGTGGGGCGTGCTCCCGGGCAGGGGCGTCCGGGCGGGGGCTGGCGGCCGGGGGCTCGGTCGAGTAGTACTCGGCGTAGTAGTAGCCCGCCTCACTCGACGATCGCTGCCCGTTCAGCACGGTGCCGATTACCCGGATCGAGCCGTGCTGGAGCTTCCCGACCGCCCGCTTCAGCGCCTCGCGTCGGGTCGCGCCGGCCCGGCAGAGCAGCACCACACCATCGGTGTGCGGCGCGAGGACCAGCGCGTCGGCCGCGGCCAGCAACGGCGGCGTGTCGACGATGACCAGATCGGCCGTCGACCGCATGTCCGCGAGCAGCCGCCGCATCCGTTCGGTACTGAGCAGGTCGGACGGGTTGGGCGGCTGGGGGCCACTCGGCACCACGAACAGCCGGCCCGGGATCACCTCGGCGGCCGCCCAGTTCCATGGCTGCTGGGGATGGGTCAGCAGTGAGGTCAGGCCGCGGTCGTTGGGGATATCGAAGATCCGGTGCTGGGTCGGTCGGCGCAGGTCGGCGTCGACGACGACGGTGACGAGCCCGGAGCCGGCGATCGCCGCCGCCAGGTTCGCGGTCACGGTGCTCTTGCCCTCGGACGGCCCGGCACTCGAGACGAGCAGGACCGTGATCTCCTTCGACGCCGCCGCGAACTCGAGGTTGGTACGCAGCAGGCGAACGGCCTCCGAGGCCGCCGACGTCGGCCGGTTCAGGACGAACAACTGGTCACGCCCCTGGGCCAGTTTGGGAACGACGCGGATCTCGGACAGCATCGGCACGCCGGCGAGCTCGACGACGTCTTCCTCGTTCTTGACCGTGTTGTCCAGGTACTCGAGCAGGAACACGCTCGCCGCCGCGATGATCAGCCCGGCGATCACGGCAAGGAGCGTGTAGAGCAGGGTCCTCGGTTCGTAGGGCGCCGTCGGGACGCGGGCCTGCTCCCAGACCGAGACCCGGCTCTGCAGCGACGCCTCGGCCAGCTCCATCTCGCCCTGCTGACTGAGCAGGTCGCCGTAGACGATCTGAGCCTGGGTGAGCGTTACGCGCAGCGACCCGAGCTGGGACGAGACGTCCGTCGCCCCGGCGGCCTCGGCGGCCTCGAGTTGCTGGATCTGGAGGGTCAGGTCGGCGATCTGCTGCTGGGTGCCGGTGATCTGCGTCTGGAGTGCCTCCCGCGACCCGCTGGACAGCTGGGTCGACCGCTGACTGATCACGACCGAGAATTCCTCCGCCACGGCATCGGCGATCCGGGCGGCCCGCGCGGGATCCGAATCGGAGACGCTGACCCGGAGGAGCTGCGTCCCGGTCACGACCGAGGCGCTGACGCTGCCACGCAGGTCGGCGATCGTCAGCGGTAGCTGGAGCCGGTCGATGACGGCCTGCAGGACGGGATCGGTATTGACCAGCTGCTGATACGTGGAGCCGAGCCGCTCGCCCGCCTGGAGACCACTCAGGTCCTGCTGGCTGGGGTCGGACTGGGAGATCAGCAGCGTCGACGTCGCGGAGTACATCGGCTGTTGCTGGGACGAGGTCCAGTAAGCCGAGCCGCCGGCGATGATCGGACCGAGCAGCAGCAGCCACCACCAGCGCCGCGCGTAACGCAGCAGCGTGCGGAGATCGAGGTTCACGGGGACGTCCCTCCTGGTGGATGGTCTGCCAGTGGCGGGGCCAGCCGGCCGGCCAGGATCGAGGCGGTCGTGCGGAGTTAGGAGTTCGGAGGACGCCGTCCGGGGGCGCAATGCCGAGAGTGTACTATCGCGCCATCGAGCCAACCGTAGGCCAAAGGTCGGGGCCCGATCCCTCTGGGACGGGCCATCGGGGCGAATTCCCGCCAGAGGTCACCCCGGTCCGGTGCTGCCCGGCCCCCCATCCGTATCCCCCGAACAGCCCCCGGGATCCAGCCACCGGGGGTGCGACGTGACCGCCCCCGGGAGTGCCACGATGGCGCAACGACTGATCGTCCTGCTGCCCGTCCGCAACGGTTCCGCCGACCTGCCACGGTACTTCGCCGCCCTTCGCGGCCTCTGCGATGGGGTCGTGGCGCTCGACGACGGGAGCACCGACGAGACCGCCCGTATCCTCGCGTCCGAGCCGCTGGTCCACGTGGTCCAGACGAACCCGGTCCGGGCTTCGGCGCGCGGCTGGGATGACGCGGCCAATCGCAACCGGCTCCTGGCGGCCGCCGGTGCGCTGGGACCCGACTGGATCCTCTCGCTGGACGCCGACGAGCGGTTCGACGCGGCCGACGCCGCCGCCCTGCGGACGTTCATCGAGACCGACGCGCTGCCAGGCTGCGCCTACGGCTTCCAGCACGTCCCTATGCGGGGCAGCGAGTCGACGTACCTGCCGGACAACCAGTGGGTCTACCGTCTGTTCGCCTGGGAACCCGGCCAGCGGTTCCCCGACCAGCGCCTGCACTTCGTCCCCGTCCCGACCAGCCTGCCCCGCTCACGCTGGGTCCGCACGACGCTCCGCATCCAGCACTTCGGCGGGCTGACGGACGCACACCGGCTGGAACGGTTCGCCAAATACGTCGAGGCCGACCCGGACCGCTTCTTCCGGGCCGACTATGGTGACCTGCTGGCGGGACCGCGACCCGGCGACCTCCGGGTCTGGCGACCACGCCCACCGGATCTACCCGTGCTGCTGGCCGAAGCCGAGCGGCAGGAAACGTTCGGGCTCGCCAGCCCGTTCCCGGCCACGGCCGACGATCCCGACCCCGAGCCTGGTCCAGCCGACACGTCGGGGGCAGAAACGGATGCCGGAACGATCCCGCTGTCGGTGATCGTGATCTCGTACAACGACGAGCGGACGATCGCGTCGACGGTCGGCTCGATCGTCGCCCAGCACGTGGCTGATCCGTTCGAAGTGATCGTCGTCACCAGTGGGACCGACCGGACGGCGGCGATCGTCCGGGAGCGGTTCCCACAGGTCCGGTTGATCGACCTGCCCCACCGGGCACTGCCCGGTGAGGCGCGCAACGCCGGGCTCCGGGTCGCGACCGGCGAGTTCGTCAGCTTCCCCGGCTCACACGTCGAACTGCCGCCCGGAAGTCTCCAGGCTCGCCTCGACGCCCATCGCCGTGGCTACACGATGGTGACCGGCGTCGCCGTCAACGGAACCCGCACGCCCGCCGGCTGGGCGTCCTACTTCATCGATCACCATAATGGCCTCCCGGGACACACGCCGGCCCGCATCGACGGACCGCCGGCCCACTGCTCCTATACCCGCGCGGCGCTGGTCGCGGCCGGCGGTTTCCCGGAGGGCGTCCGGTCGGCCGAGGACACCCGCGTCAACCAGCTCCTCGTCCGGCAGGGCCATGTCGCCCTGCGTGACCCGGCCATCCGCTTCACCCACCGCAGCCCCTGCCGGAGCGTCGGCAAGCTGCTCAGGCATCACTTCACGCGGGGCAGGGGCTGGGGCCGGCTCGCCGCCGGGCGGCTGGCATCAGGGGAACCGGCCCTCGACCGGGCATTCGTCCACCAGCGATTGCTCGGACACATCCCGGGCTGGATGCGACGCATCGATCACGGGGTCGCCCGGGCAGACGCGGAGCTCATCACGCAGTACCGCCCGGTGCGGCCACTCGTCCTCGCTGGCGTCATCTCCGGGTGGGTCGGGATGTGGTTCGAGCTCGTCCGGCCCGGCGCGGGCACCTGGTCACGCCGGGGTCCGGCGCGGCAGCTCACGGTCCTCGTCGCACCGGCGGGCGGGCAACCGGACATCAAGTTCGTCCGGCTGGACCTGACTACCCGTCACGCCCAGGTCCTGTCGCTCCGCACCATCCGCGACCCGGACGGGGCCAACGACGATCCCC
>CADCWK010000081.1 GCA_902806375.1 uncultured Thermomicrobiales bacterium | reverse complement strand
GTGCCGTGGCGGCCGATGTACCGCGTGACCTCGCCTCCGCCGGTGGAGTGGCCGATATGGACGGCCTCCCGGAGGCCGAGGGTCTGGACGAGCTCGGCCAGGTCGTCGGCGTAGGTGTCCATGTCGTTGCCGTTCCAGGGCTGGCTGGAGCGGCCGTGCCCCCGGCGGTCGTGGGCGATGGTGCGGAAGCCGTGCTCGGCCAGGAACTGCATCTGGGCGTCCCAGGCGTCGGCGTTGAGCGGCCAGCCATGGCTGAAGACGACCGGCTGCGCGTCGCGGTTGCCCCAGTCCTTGTAGAAGATGCTGGTGCCGTCGCGGGTGATGATCGTGCTGCTGCCATTGGTGGCGGTCGTGGGTCGTTCGGTGGTGACCATGGGGAGTCTCCTGTTCATTGGTGAAAGTAGGTCGAGGGGACAGGTCAGAGCGGCGTCGGCTCTGCATGGAGCTGGAGCGGTCGGGAGAAATCAAGGAAGTGGGGCCACGCCCGGCCGGTGGCTTCCCTTTGCTGCGGCAGCGTGGGGGAACCCGTGACCGCTGGGGAAAGGGGACCACCAACCATCTACCCAGCGGCGCTCGCCGCGGCAAGGATCATGTCGGCGACCTCCATGGGGTGGGAGATCATCACGACGTGTGATGCGCCCGGGACCTCGACCGCCTGTCGGGCACCGGCCCGCTCAGCCATGAAGGCGTGGACGGCGGCCGGGATGTTCCGGTCCAGTTCCCCGTAGATGAACCAGGACGGGATCGACGTCCATGCCGGCGGGCCAGACGGGTCGTTGAGCGCGGCGGCGGTGGCCGGCCGCTGGGAGACGGCCATCAGCGCCGCCTCGTTGGCTGGCAGGTCAGCGGCGAACTGGGCATGGAACTTCGCCTGGTCGATGTAGAGATCCGACCCGCCGCCTGGCAGTGGGACCGGCACCAGCGTCTCGCCGAGCGTGCCGCCCGGGAAGCGGCCGGAGGCGACCGCCGCGCTCTCCCCATCGTCCAGGGCGAACCCAGCGACGTAGACCAGCGCCCGGACGTTGTCGTTGCCGGCGGCGGCGTTGGTGATCACCGCCCCGCCATACGAGTGACCGACGAGCACGATCGGACCAGGGGTGCCGGCTAGGAGACCGGCGACGTAGTCGGCGTCGATCCGGACGCTTCGCAGCGGGTTGGCGGCGGCGATGACCCGATAGCCCTGAGCGAGGAGGGCGGGGATGACCCTGTTCCAGCTGGCGGACTCGGCGAAGGCGCCGTGGACGAGGATGATCGTAGGGGTCGAACCGGAGGCGGGAGTCGCGTCGGTCATTGGCGTTCCTTCCTGGGCGACTCCGAGACGGGAGCCTGTGGTGACTAGAGCGAAAGCTGCCCCGGTACTTGCGAGACCCCGGATGGCGCTGCGCCGGGATATCTAGAGATGCGGCGTAGCGGGCAGCCGCGCGGCGGGGTCGTGGGGGCTCATCGGTAGTCCTTCCCGGGGGGTAGCGGACCGGAAGGGGGACACCGTTGGAGTACTGCTCCCTTCCAGCCCGCTGTCCCGACTAGCTGACCGCGGTCAGCGCTGTCAGGATCACGTCGGTGACTTGCTGAGGCTGGGAAACCATGACCAGGTGCGACGCCTCGATCTTCGTGATCGTCGCCCCGCCGCGCTCGGCATTGGCCAGGATCACGTCGGCGCCGGCGGCCCTGTCCCCCGTGGCGACGACCGCCCAGGACGGCAGGGTCTTCCAGGCCGGGTTGACGGTCGGCTCAGAGAAGACGTTGGCGGCGGCCGGCCGCTGCACGGCGGCCAGGACGTTGGCCTGGGTGGCCGGAAGGTCGCCGGCGAACACCTCCGGGAACTTGGCGCGGTCGACCGTCAACTCGGGCGCGGTCTCGTCCCCGTTTCCGGTCGGGTAGGTCGACTCGACGAGCGCCGAGGAGAGGATGCTGTCGCGCGAGTCCGCCTCGATGTCCAGCAGCGACTCGCCGTCCTCGGGCAAGAAGCCGGCGATGTAGACCAGCCCGACGACGTTGTCCACCATGCTCCCGACGTTGGAGATGATCGCCCCGCCGGAGGAGTGGCCGCCGAGCAACACCGGGCCCGGGATCTGACTGACGACGCTGGCGATGTAGGCCGAGTCGGCCGTCATCCCGCGCAGCGGATTGGACGGGACGACGATCTCGACGCCGGCGTCCTGGAGGAGTTCGACGACCCCGGCGAAGCTGGAACCATCGGCGAACGCGCCGTGGACGAGGACGACGGTCGGGGCGCCGGACGGGGCGGGCGTGGCATCTGTCTGGACCATGGGTCCTCCGGTGGGCGTAGCTCCGGCGACGGAGCGCGAGACGACGAAGGCAGCACCCGCACCGGTGGCGGCCGTGACGACCGCCCGACGGGTGAGGGAACGGGTGAGAGCGAGGCGCGGATGGTCCGCGCGCGATTCCGACATCCGGACGCCCTCTCTGTGGGCCAGGACACCTGGCTGCTCGGGACGACGGGACGGTCTCCCCACCGGTTCGGTCCGACGCTGCTCCTCCTTGGACATCCGCGTCGTCGCGATCGGTTTGAAGCGTAAAAACAGGATGCGCCGGCCATGTAGCCAGCGCATCCATAGGGTTGCCCGATCCGGCCCGTGACTGTTGGGAAGCCGATCAGGCAATATGGGGGGTATGGTCGGGAGGGCGTCAGACGAGTCCGTGCCGTTGGGCCAGGACGGCGGCCGCGGTGCGGGAGGCCACCCCGAGCTTGCCAAGCAGATTCGAGACATGCCCGTGCACGGTATGCGGGCTGATCGACAGCTCCCGGGCAATCTCCCGGTCCGAGAGGCCGGCGGCGAGGAGGCGCATTACATCGCGTTCCCGGGTGGTGAGCCCATCCGGCCACCCGTCCCGGGTGGATCCAACCACCGACACTCCGTCGCCATCGGCAACGTGCCGGCAAATGGTGCCCGCTAGGTCGGCCGCCTCGGCAAGAGTGAGGCCGGTCCCCTCGTCCCACCGGCTAGCGTAGTCAATGGGACTCAGGGCGGAGCGGGACCTGGCCAACATCATCTCCTGGTCGACGGCGGATGAGGTGCCCATAGTCATCACCTGTAGCGCGTGGAGGCCCTCGGCCGCAGCGAGCAGCCGGATTGCGTCGGCGGGCTGGCCCGTTTCCAGGGCAAGGGCGGCAACGAACTTGAACAAGTGCCCGAGCGACCAGTGGTCGCCGAGGCGGAGGAGAACCTGGAGGGCGCGGTCGAAAACCGGCGCCGACTGCACGTGGTTCCCTTGCAGACGTATCGCCTGGCCAAGGTCAAGGAGTGCCCAACCGAGGACCATGGCGTCGCCTCCCGTTTCGGCCGGCTCGAGCGCCTCCCGGAGGTGGGCCTCGGCCCCCGCGGCATCACCGCGAACGAAGGCCAGGTCGGCCAGTCCACCAAGGGCGATCGCGACGCGGCGGTGGTCGTCCAACTCACGCACGATCGTCAGTTGCTCGCGACGCGCTGCCTCTGCACGGGCGATGAGGCCCTCTCGTTGTGATTCGTCAGCGACCTGGGCGAGGGAGAGCAAGCTTCCGGCGAACACAGTGAGGGAGCGGGCAAGGCCCGGTCGATCACCCAAGGACGTGGCAATGGCTAGGGCTTCGTCCGCATAGGCCACGCCTTCCGCGAACTCTCCCAATGACGCCAGGAGCCGCTGCACTGCGAGAATCCCGTCGAAGCGTGCCGGGGGTGTACCTGCTGAGGAAGCGAGGAGCCGGGTCAGGAACTCAGCTGGTTGACTCGCCGTTGGCCGAGTCAACCAGAACATGGTGAGCGAGCTGAGGAGTCGCAGGGCGAGGGTCGGATCATGGGCTTCCCCCCATGCGACGGCGGCCCAAATGTTGGCTTCGTCGGCCTCAAGGCGCTCCAACCAAGACCCGAAGTCCGCTCGCTCCAGGTCCGGCTCTGCAGCCTCGCTCAACTTCAGATACCAGTCGGCGTGCCGCTCCCGAGTCATAGTGACATCGTCGTGCGCGGCGAGGCGTTCCACGCCATATTCCCGAATTGTTTGCAGCATGCGGTAGCGTGGCTCGGTGGCTACCTGCTCGGCGACCTGCTGCAAGAGGCTGCTGTCGATCAGGGTGGTGATGCCCTCCAGCGTGGCGTCTTCCCGGTCGCCGTCTCCGGCGACAGCGTGAGCGGCACTCAGGGTGAACCCGTCGACGAACACCGCCAGCCGCCTGAACCGCTCCTGGTTCACGGCATTGAGCAGGTCGTAACTCCAGGCGATGGCGCCGCGCATCGTCCGTAGCCGGTCGGGTTGATCCCGGGCGCCCCGGGCGAGTAGTGGCAGCGCCCACTCCAGACGAACGAGCAGGGCCCGGAGCGGCAGCGCGACCACCTGCGCGGCTGCAAGCTCGATCGCGAGGGGGAGCCTGTCGAGGCGGTCGCAGATCGCCGCGACGGTCTGGCTGTCAACGGATGCGGAACTGAATCCTTGATCCGCAGCGCGACCTCGTGTCAGGAACAGGTCCATTGCCTGCGGCCGGGGCAGTGGAGGGACCAGGACATCGTGCTCTCCGGAGAGGCGAAGGACGACCCGACTGGTGACGAGCATCGTCAGACGAGGACACCGCTGCAGGAGATCGGAGAGAAATGGTCCGGCGTCGAGAACCTGCTCGAAGTTGTCAAGGACCAGGAGGACATGATGGGACGCGAGACGTTCGACAAGACGGTCGACCACCGGCCGGCGGTCATTCGGGGCGAGCGCGAGCGCCCTGGCGATGCTCGGGAGGACCAGAGCGGGATCCCGCAAGGCGGCCAGCTCGACCACCCAAACACCGCCCGCGAAGTCGCTCGCGAGTTCCTGGGCGACCTGAAGGGCGACGCGTGTCTTTCCGACGCCGCCTGGTCCCGTAAGGGTGACGAGTGGGACGTCATCGCGCCGCAGCAGGGCAGTAACGATATCGATTTCCTCGCGGCGACCAATGAGCGACGTGCGGGTTCCCGGCAGGGCGACGCCAACCCGCGGCGCCTCGGGTGGCTCCGACGAGCCGGGAGCGGCATCAAGCCAGGACTGACCGTCAGCACTATGCGCCTGCATCGAGCCCCTCAGTTCATTTGCCCCTGTGGTGGCCAACTGGGTCACAGGTGCCAGCGCATCGCGCTCAGGAGCATCGACATCGGCTACACGATGTCGATGCTCCTACCCCAGTAGCTTATCGGTTCGGATCAACATCAACTCCGAGTGTTTGCGTCTTCCGCGAGTGGTTGACCGGGCTTCCAGGGAAACGACAAGCCATCTGAACCGCTTTCCTATGGGTTCGACCACGGCGATCCGTGAACAATCCGTGCACAATCACAGCAAAGACAACAGCCTTGGCTGCTGGAGCCAAGGCTGTTGTGCCGCCGGTATGGAGTTTTAGGTGGTACGCCCGGAGGAATTCGAATCCCCGACCTCTTGCTCCGGAGGCAAGCGCTCTATCCGCTGAGCTACGGGCGCGTACGTTGCCGGGTGTCTCAGGCGCGGCTGTTTCCGGAGAACCGCACGGTCATTGACACCCTGTCGGAGGATGATACACCAGGCGCGGTCGCGATTGCATCCGTGGAGGACGACGCACGGGATGAATGACGCCTTCGAGGGATACCCGTCGGCGCGGGAACGCTACGTCGCGCTGGGCGACTCCTACACGATCGGCGAGGGGGTCGAGGAGGCCGGGCGGTGGCCGAACCGGCTCACCGAGCATCTGCGGCAGGTTGGGGTCGCGATCGACCTGGTCGCCAACCCGTCCGTCACGGGCTGGACGACCAGCCAGTTGATCGAGCACGAGTTGCCAATCTTCGAGACGAGCCACCCGACCGTGGCCTCGCTCCTGATCGGCGTGAACGATTGGGTCCAGGGCGTCTCCCCCGTGGACTACCGGGAACGGTTGGTTCAGATTCTCGATCGGGTCCAGTCCACGCTGCCGGACCCCGGTCGGGTGCTGCTCGTCACCATCCCGGACTTCTCCGTCACCCCGGAGGGGTCGACGTACGGCAAGGGCCGGGACATCCCGCGGGGGATCGCCGCCTTCAACGAGGCCGTGATGACCGAGGCGGACCGACGGTCGCTACCGGTGGCCGATATCTTCCCGTTGTCGCAGGCGCTCGCCGCGCCGGAGTTCGTCGCTCCCGACGGCCTGCATCCGTCCAGCGCCGCCTATGAGCGATGGGAGTGGACGATCTACCCGGCGGCACGTTCGCTGTTCGTCTGACGGTGGCCCATCTCGGCATCGCCAGGGACGCGTCGATCCCGCATCGTCGCCCATGCCGGGATCCCGGTGATCAGCGGCGTGGCAGAGGGGTCGACCGGTGCCGTGGTCGATGACGTCCACGCCTGCTTCGGCGCCGGTGCGCTTCCGGCGAGCGCTGCCCCGTCGGTCGGTCGCGCTCAGGTCAGGCGCGCGAGCAGCAGGGCGGGCAGGGCGGTCAGGATGGGAGCGTCGGTCCGGGCCAGCGGCCGGAGCCGGAGCTCCCAGGTCGGTCGTCCCGCGGTACCGATCGCGATGGCCCGGCCGCTGGCTCCGACGAGGAGATCCTCGCCGGGCAGCAGGTGCCCCAGGCCCTCGATCGGCGCCGGGAAGGCTGCCGCCAGCAGGTAGTACCGACCCGCCGGGAAGCCGCCCAGGGTCGCCGTTCCCGCCCCATGGATCATCGTCCCGGCGACCGGGGGGCCGCTGGCCTGGCCGTCCGGGAACAGGCCGACGTAGGTGAACCGCTGGGCGGCGACCTCGGGCACCATCACCCGGAAACGGCAGCCCCCGGGGGCGGGGCGCTCACCGAGCGCCGCCAGGGTCGACGGCGGCACGTCGGCGATCCGGTCGGGGAGTTCCCGCAGGGCACTGGGGCTGACGCCGACGAGTTCCCGGAACCGGTCGCTGAACGTCCCGAGACTCCGGTAGCCGACCTCGCCGCAGATCTCGGTGATCGAGGCCGTCGTGGTCAGGAGCAGTTCGCGCGCGCGGTGGAAACGGAGGGCGGTCTGGAAGGCGCCCGGCGACGTGCCGGTGGTCTCCCGGAAGGTGCGGACGAAGTGGTAACGACTGTAGCTGGCCAGCTCCGCCAGTTCGTCCAGCGACAGGGGCCGGGGGTCGCCGGCCCTGAGGCCCTCGATGGCGATCGCGACCCGGCGCTGCCGCTCGGCCAACGCCGTCAGGTCGGCAGAGTCATGGGACATGGCGGCCATCCGGTCCTTCCCGGTTCCGGTCACGGAGGTGAGCCCGCGACCCGGCATTGTCGCACCGGAACCGGCGCCCGGTCGCCGTGCGGCCGCGCGTCGTCGCGGTCGAATCGGTGCATACTACGGCCGATGGTGCCGACCGGTCAGGCTATGTGCACCCGACCCAGCGGCACGGTACCCGTTCGTCAGGCGATCAGAGGAGAAGACCCGTTGGCCGACATCGCACAGGAGTGGCGTGACCTCGCCCTCGAATCCAAGCAGGACACCTACGAGTTTCGGCGGGCAGGCTACCACCTGTCGATGAACGCCGCCGGGGAGTTCGGTGAGGAACTGTCCTTCATCCTCTGGCGGGTCGAGGATGACGGGCTCCATTCGTTCATCACCGGTCAGACCCGGCGGGGCCAGCTGCACGTCGCGGAGCCGGAGTACGCCAACGAGGAGGCGCAGGTCGAGGCGATCGTCCGCTCGATGATCAGCGGCGAGGCCCCGGTCATCCGGTCCGAGGAGGAAGCTCACTAGCGGCGGATCGGACGGCACCCGGGCAGCGCATCAGCCATCCCGATGCGACCGGGCCGACGACCGCCATGGCAAGGGGGCGGCGGGCAGCCCGTCGCCCGGGGCGAGTGGGGCACAGCGCGGACTGCCGCAGGCACCGGAGCGGGAATGGCTGACCGAGACCCTCGGGGCGACGCATCGATCAGGCCCGCCGGCGTCGGTGAGACGCTCCGGTCCAGCCTTCCGCTGCTCTGGGGCCTGTTGCGGAGCCGCGAGGTGCCGCGCTGGAAGAAGGTCGCCGGGATCGCGGCCCCGCTGCTGTATGTCCTCGTGCCGGTCGACGTGTTGCCGGATGTCATCCCGCTGGCAGGGCGTGTCGACGACGCCGGTGTCTGGCTCGGGGCCCTGCTGCTGCTCGCCCGGTCGGTGCCGACCGGCGTCGTCGAGCGCACCCTGGCCGGACGGCGGGGGTTCGGGCCGCGGCGGGCACGGGCCGTCGCGCTCGCGCTGCGTGACCCGCGCCGGGCGGGCGCGTTCCTCGTCGTCGGCACCGTGGCGCTGGCCGTGGTGCTGACCGCGTTGACCGTGCTGGTGGTCGTCGCCGTCATCCGCTAGGCGAGGAGCGGGAGGAGTGCCTCGTCTGGCCGCCATGCCGCCTCTGGGG
>CADCWK010000080.1 GCA_902806375.1 uncultured Thermomicrobiales bacterium | reverse complement strand
TACATCGTGCACCAGGGGTTCACCCTGTTCGGGGCGACGTTCTGGGTCGGCGCCAACGCCCTCCTGCGAAAGACGGCGCTCGACGACATCCGGAGCGTGGAGATCGAGCGTGGGATCCCCGTCACCAAATACATCCAGGACTGGACCGTCATCGAGGACACCGAGTCCACCGTCGACCTGATCGACCGGGGATGGCGGCTGGCCAACTATCCCGACCGCCTGGCCTACAGCGCCACGCCGCCGGACTTCGGGTCCCTCCTGATCCAGCGGCGCCGATGGGCCAACGGGGGGCTGCTGATCCTGCCCAAACTCGCCCGATATGCCGTCAGCGGCCCGTGGCACCGGGCCAAACCCATCGAACTGCTCATGCGGCTGCACTACCTGGCCTCGCTGTTCACTGGGAGTGTCGGTCTGCTGGTGCTCCTCCTGTTGCCGCTGGAGGAGGGCCTCGGCAGCGCCTGGCTCCCGGTGACCGCCGCGCCCTACTTCATCCTCTATGGCCGTGATCTGGTGCGGTCCGGCTACCGGGGAAGTGACCTGCTCCGGGTCTACGCGTTCAACATGATGCTGCTGCCGGTCCACGTGGCCGGTGTCGCCAAGTCGCTGCAGCAGGCCATCACCGGACGCAAGAGCGCGTTCGGTCGGACGCCGAAGGTCGAGGGCCGGACGGCCGCCCCGGTCTGGGCGATTCTGAGCGAGTGGCTCCTGCTGGCGTACTGCCTCTGGGCGGTGGTCTGGGATGCGTCCACCGGCCGGTGGGCACACGCGGCGTTCTCGCTCGTCACGCTCGCGGCCATCGGGTATGCCCTCGTCGTGTTCGTCGGCCCCCGGGCGAGTGTGGAGGACGTTTCCGCCGCCGTTCGGCGTCCCGGTCTCCCGGCGTTCCGGCCCCGGCCGTGGCAGCTATCGCGGGGCGGGCCCAGTCGGACCAGACAGGAAGCCGGCGATTGACGCGCCGCTGTGGGACGGGACGGCACCGCCGGAGGCTGCCACCCCCGCCCCCGGAGGGACCAGGCCATTCACGGTGCCGTCCGTCGCACCCCGTCGCGTCCCGGTCCCCGGGGCGCCATCGGGGGACGCGTGCTTGTGCTCTCGGACGCGCGACGATCCCCGAGCCCCGGCAGGGAGACGAGCGACCACGACGCCGTGGCAGGTGCCGCCGGCCGGGGACCCGGGCCAGCGGCACCTGCCATGGGCAGGCGCTGCAGCGCGTCAGGTGACCGCGGTGAAGCCGGGGGCGTTCCCCTCCCGGGGCCGACACGGTAGGAGAGGCCGGCGTGGTGGTTCCGCCACTCCTCCCGCACCAATCCCATCACGCCGCGCTGGACGACGGGAGTCAGGCATGGCCCTCGCCATCGGGCCTGATGGTTCGGTCGATGACCGCCAGGAGCAGGGCGAGGTCGAACGGCTTGGGCAGGAACCCGGCGATACCCGGGTCCAGCGAGTGGGCGGCGACCCCCGCGCTCATCATCACGACGGGGATGCCACGGAGCCGGGAATCCCCCTGGAGGTCCCGGAACGTCTCCTGGCCATTGCCATCGGGCATCATCACATCCATGAGGATGAGATCCGGGTCCGTGGTCCTGAGGAGCTTCAGCAACCCCTGTCCACTCGCGGCCACCTGGACGTGATACCCCTCGTCCACGAGCACGGCCTCGATCAGGTCACGGATGAGCGGCTCGTCGTCGACCACCAGCACCAGCGTCATGCTTCGTCCGGCCCCGCGGCCGGCTCCGGCGTCGCCCGTCCGGTGAGGAGCCCCGAGGACACCGTGAACGGTCGGGAGATGACGATCCCCTGATCGGTGATCTCCATCTCGCGGATGGCCGGATCGGAACTGGCCTGGCGGACCTTCAGGACCGAGACGAGCCGTCGCAACTGACCATTGATCTCGACGTGCCGGAGCAGGATCCCGTTATCCATCGTCGCCGACGCGGCCGGCACCGGAACGGTGAGGACATCGCTGGAGAATGACTCGATCTCGGCCGAGACCATCAAGGTGGCCCCGCGTACCCGCAGTTCGTTGATCAGGGCCGGGATGAACATGCTGATACGCTCGTGGGCCGTCATCGTCCGTTCGACGTCCGTGATCGCGTCGAGGAAGACCCGGGCCGGACGGAGGGTGTCCACCGCATCCAGGACCTCCCACGCCCACGCGTCCGCGGATAGCTCGAGCGGCGGGTGCCAGAGGACACGGACCCGACCCGAGTCGATGTGCTCCCCGAGATTCAGCCCGACCCCGGCCGCCGTCATCGCCAGATCGTCCGAGGTCTCGTGGAACCCGACCATCAACCCGCGCTCGCCGCGCCGGGCCCCCTCCGTCAGGAAACTGAGTCCGAGGATCGTCTTGCCCGCGCCGGGGGTGCCGATGACCAGCGTGCTCGAGAGGGGTTTGATCCCGCCGCTGAGCATCGTATCGAGGATGGCGACCCCGGTGCCGAGCCCGTGGGTGATGCGGTCCGGCGGGCGCTGGGTGCCCACGATGGACTCCAGTCGCGGGAACACGGCGACACCGTCATCGAGGATCGCGAAATCGTGCCGGCCGCCAGCGTGGCGGACGCCGCGCATCTTGGTCACCTCCAGCGACCGGACGTGCCGGGACCCGACGAGTTCGTTCCGGAGCACGATCGACCCGTTGACCTGCCCGCTCAGGAGTTGCAGGTCCTGGTCGATGGCGCTGGTCAGCAGGACGGTGGTGCAGCCAAGGAGGGAGAACTGTGCCTCCAGCCGCTGGATGAAGTGGCGGAGGTCGAAGGGAGAGGCAGCGAGATCACCGATGACGGCGGTGCCATCGATGATGACGAGCGAGGCGTTGAACTGCCGGACTTCCTGGCTGATCACGTCGATCGTCGCGTCCAGTCCCTGATCGATGAGCGTTGTGAGGACATTCAGGTACTGGAGGCGATCGCCGAGGAGCCGCTGGTCGAAGAACCGGAAGCCACGCAGGTTGCCCAGCAGCACGTCGTGGGATTCCGCCAGGAGCGTCGCGACGATGACCCGCCCGCCCGAATCGGCGTGGGCGAACGCCATCTGGTTGCCCAGCGTCGTCTTGCCGCTCCCCGGGGCACCGGCGATCAGGCAGGTGCGCCGGGTCGGCAGGCCGCCGCCCAGCACCGTATCGAGCCCGGTGACGCCCGTCGAGACCCGCTCCAGGACAAACGCGGCACGCTGATCGCTCATAGGTCCCTTCCAACACACCCAAGGGTCACCCGTGACCCGTATCCGATGCCCCGCCTGCGCAAGTGAAATGCCGCGTCCGCGACCAGCCGGGAATGATCGCACCTGCCGCACCCGGCCAGTGGGCGACGGGTGACGGCTAGCCATCAGACGATGCCCGGATAGACCCGGCAGCTCAGCGGGTCGCGGCGTCGCGGCGTCGCGGCGCCATCGTCCGCGACGCGAATCCATCGCGGGTCTGGGAGGGACCGTTCCCGACACGACCCGGCCCACGGGCGGAGTCCGCGGCGTACCCCGTGGATCCCATTGCCCGACCAGTCGGTGACCCCCGGGAAGACTGCCCGCCCGGGGTCACGCCCGCACCCTCGGCGCCCCGGGCCGACCGATGACCGGTGCGACTGCCCGACCGCCAGCTGACGGCTGTCGACCGGGCCGCTGACGTCCGACCCCGCCCGGCCGCATGGGCCCTGGCGTCGACCGGTTCGTCGTGGTCTCACCGATCGAACATTCCGCGAGGCTCATGCATCCTGTATTCAGAGACGATGAGGACGTGCCCGGCCAGCGAGGGATGACCGAAGTGGACATGGATTCCTTGAGTGACGGCGATCTGGTCCTGGCGGCCCAGGCCGGTGATGTGGCCAGCCTTGGCCTGCTGTTCGAGCGGTACCGCGTGTCGCTCCATGCCCTCGCCCTCGGCATCGTCGGGTATGGCCCGCAGGCCCAGGACGCGGTCCACGACACGTTCCTCATCGCCTTGCGCCGGCTGGACACGCTTCACGACCCGGGAGCCGTGGGCGGCTGGTTGCACGCGGTCACCCGGAATGTCTGTCTCGAAACGCTCCGGAGAGCGTCCAGGCTCGTGCCCCTGGACGCTCTCCCCCACCGGGACCTGATCCCGGCCGCGGAGGCCTCGCTCGACGAACAGATCGATCAACTCGCCCTGAAGGAATGGGTCTGGACCGCGCTGTCGACCCTCTCGGAGACGCTGCGGGTCACCGCGATGCTCCGGTACTTCGGCAGCCGCTCGTCCTACGAGGAGATCGCCCTGGTCCTCGGCGTGCCGGTCGGCACGGTCAAGAGTCGCCTGAGCCAGGTGAAGATCAAGCTGGCCGACGCCCTGCTGGCCACGGCCGACCTGGACCATAGCGACGCCCGCCGTCTCAGCGACGTGGCCACGGACTACTTCACCGCCGCGACGGACCAGATGAACCGGGGGGACGGGTACGCCCTGTTCGCGGATGCCTTCGCGGCCGAACCTGCCCTCTACCTGCCGAACGGCATGATGCTCCGGGGGCGCCGTCACCTCGTCGAGGATCTGGACAGCGACATGACGGCAGGGATCAGGATGCACCTCTCCCACGTCCACGCGAGCGCGAACGTCACGATCCTGGAGGCCACGTTCGAGAATCCCGCCGATGACCCCACGCGCTGCCCCCCGGCGACGACCCAGGTGCATTACCAGCGCAACGGGAAGACCGAGCGGATTCGGCTCTACTTCGCGCCCCGCCCCGACGGGGACACCACCCAACCCTGGATGGAATGATCGGTTCCATTGACGCCCATGAGGAGGATCACCATGCACGGCAATCAGGAGACCGTACCCGTCGTGTTCGAGCAGGGCGAGTTCGTCAGCCGCCAGACCCACTGGGATGAGATGACCGTCACCTTCGAGCGGGCGCCGCTCGGGATGGACAGCCGCCCCCTGTTCCATGGGCTCCCCGGCGACGCCTGTCAGTGCCGTCACTGGGGATACGTGATCAGCGGCAGGATGCGGGTGATCTACCAGGACGGTGAGGAGATCATCGGGGCGGGTGAGGCGTACTACCTGGCCCCTGGCCACAATGTCGTCTGCGACGAAGCCGGAGAGATCGTCGAGTTCAGCCCCCGGCACGAATACCGGGAGACCATGGAGGCCGTCGCGGCCAGGACGGCCGGAGCCGCGGCGCAGGCGGGATAATCCCGACCCCTGCCGGTCCGGGGCGTCTGGTGCGGGAGCCATCGTCCCGCGCGGTGCCCGGCGGCCGGCCACCGGGATACCCGGCAGGCAGCGATCCGGCGACCCCACCCTCGTGCCCCCGCCACCATCGGTGCCGGGCGGCCCGCGGGTGGGGTCGTCGTCGTTCTCGGCCGGCAGCCCCCGACCCGCCGGCACAGTCGCCATGGGGCGGCTCCGGTCGCCTCGCCTTGTGGCGGCTCCGCTGGCGTCGCCCACCAGGTGCCCGACGGATTCCCGGAGCCGCGGGGCTAGCGACTCGCCAGTGTTGTCCCGGTGCCGGCAGAGCGTGTTCCGGGTGATCGCGATGGCGATCATCGGCGTGATGGCCATCGCGCCAAGCACGAGCATCAGACGCGCGGGCGGTCAGACCGATCGGCGGGAGATGGGGGGGGTAGCAGTCATCCTCGAAGGCGGTGATTGGCTGACGTCCGACGGCCGGTGCGGCGGCGATCACCAGAAAGGGCACGAGGACCACAATGGCGACACCTGCGCGACAAAGGAGTCATGAAGACGGGAGGATGATTCGACCCCAACCGCAGCAACCATAACCCAGGGACGTTGGTCCCCTCGACACCGCGCCGCTGCCAGGTGATGAGGTCAAGGCGATGGTGTTCCCGTCAGCCCCGCGGCGTCTAGGCGTCTGTGGCGATCACGTCCACTGACCCACGAGGCCCATGGCCGCGCAATCCCCAGACGTCGGGGCTGGGGGAAAGGGTCCAGACCCTCTCCCCCGATTCGTATGGCGGGGTGATCACCTGGTACACGCTCGAACCGATCGAATCGTCCGCTGCGCGGATCAGGTCGCCGGTTCGACCGTCGGCGTCCCTGCTTCGACCGGCGTGGCGTCAAGCGGGACCGGCGTCCCGAACCCGGCGGCTTGAGGTCCTTCGATGGCGCTGAGCACCCCACCCGGCTCCACCGACGTGGGCAGGAACCGCGGAACCTGACGCACACGGGTGGCCTGCTCGAACGCATAGGCCAGCTTGATCAGGGTGGGCTCACTGTAAGCGGTGCCCATGAAGGTGAGTCCGACGGGCAAGCCGAAGACATGGCCGGCCGGCACCGTGAGCAGCGGGTATCCGGCCATCGCCGCCGGAGACGAGCTGGCACCGAGGAAGAGATCCCCATTGATGAGATCGATCTTCCAGGCCGGACTTCCGGTGGGCGCGATCAGGGCATCGAGATTGTGCTGCTCGAGGATCGCATCGATGCCTTCCTCTCGTGAAAACCGGTGGTTCTTCGCCAGCGCGTCCGTATAGACCTGGTCCGTGAGGGGGCCCTTCTCCTGGGCCATATGGAAGATCTCCTGCCCGAAGTAGAGCAGTTCCTCGTCGGCATGCTCGTCATTGAACCGGATCAGGTCTTCGAGGCTGCTGATCTCCGGGTCCTGGCGGTCGGCCAGGTAGGCATTGAGGTCAGCCTTGAACTCGTAGAGCAGGACCTCGAACTCCCCAGGTTCCGCTACCATTTCCTCCGGGTTCGGGAAATCGGCGGGGTCAATCACCTCTGCCCCGAGGTCCCGCAGGACCTGGATCGCCGCTTCGGTGATGATATCGGTCTGGCGACTGTACCCAAAGAACCCCGCATTGCGTGGCACCCCGATCCGGGCACCCTGCAGCGCGTTCGGGTCGAGGAACTGGGTGTAATCGGTGTGGGTCTGACCGTTGCTCGCTTCGGTCATCGGATCACGGGGATCGGCCCCGGCCAGGACGCCAAGCACCGCCGCCACGTCCGCCACTGTCCGCCCATGCGGTCCGACCGTGTCCTGACTGTGCGCGATCGGGATGACGCCCGCCCGGCTGGTCAGCCCCACGGTGGGCTTGAGCCCCACGACCCCATTGACGTAGGACGGGCAGACGATTGAGCCGTCGGTCTCGGTCCCAATGGCGACCACGGCCAGGTTGGCGGAGACGGCTGCCGGCGAACCGGAACTCGACCCACAGGGCGACCGGTCAAGCACGTACGGGTTCAGGCACTGGCCGCCTCGACCACTCCAGCCGCTCGATGACTGGAAGCCGCGGAAGTTGGCCCATTCGCTGAGGGTCGTCTTCCCCAGGATGACAGCTCCCGCATCCCGGAGTCGCTGGACCACGGTCGCATCACGCTGCGGCCGAGACCCGGTCAGGGCCAGCGAGCCGGCGGTGGTCAGCATTTGATCAGCCGTATCGATGTTGTCCTTGAGCAGGACCGGGATGCCATGCAGGGGACCGCGGGGGCCTTGCTGCTGGAGCTCTTGATCCAGCGCGTCGGCGATGGCCTGCGCCTCCGGATTGATCTCCATGATGGAGTTGAGCTTCGGTCCGTTGCGATCGATGGCGTCAATGCGGGCCAGGTACATGTCGACAAGGTCACGCGCCGACGTACGCCCACTGTCCAACGCCGAGCGCAACTCGGCGATGGTGATCTCTTCCAGTTCGGGGAACGGAATATCCTGGGCGAGCGAGGTGGCCGCCTGAGGGGTACCGCCCCCACTCAGGGCCGACGACAGACTGACGGCACCGGCAGCAGCCGGGACCGCCGCCGCGGCGGCTCCCCACCGGAGGACCGAACGGCGGTTCAACGTACGGGAACTGTGGGTGCTCATCGACGTTCTCCTCGCGATACATGCGACGAATGAAACGCTGCGCCCCCGGAGTGCGGGTTCTCGCATCTTACCAGTCGGACCAATCCTCGCCCCGAGGATTGCCGTCCCGCGTGTAGACGATCCCAGCAGGGAATGAGCTTGTTCGGGGCAAGGGGTCAACGTCCGGAGGAGGTGGTCTACGTGGCAGACCGGCCGGTGCACGGTCCGATCCTGGACGATGCATCGCTCGACCAGGCACAGCGACAACGGCTGGAGCATCGCAGGAATGTCGGTCCTCGAAGAGTGTCGGTCCGCGAAGTGATCCGGTCTCGCGGCGCACGGACTCGCTATCGGGACTGGGTACACGTAGGTACGGTGGTGATCGTCTCCACATTCAGACGGACCGCCACGGAGCAGCGCGGAACTATCGCTCTATCGCTCTCGTGACCGACAGGGGCCGGCATGTCCGCAACGCTCCACGCGACAGGGACGCATCGAGTCGCCAGTCAGGGACTACCTCGGCGCGTTTCGACTGCCTGACGCACGCATCCAGCAGGTGATTCAGCTCTTCGATCGAGCAACCGACCAACATGACCGGACGCGTGCCCGGGGTAGGCAAAGCGGCCGAAGTT